>JAAYJI010000074.1 GCA_012523015.1 Candidatus Hydrogenedentota bacterium | reverse complement strand
TGCCCACCCCGCGCCTGTGGCGGCGGTGATGCCGTGTAGATCGCCGCAGCTGCTATAGTCACAAATAAGGTTACGGCCGGTGAGCGAGGCTTGACTCCAATTATTGGTATAGCGCTCGAAACCGCCATTCTTGACTACAGAGGCATCTTCTTGGGATTCAGATTCTCCTTCGTCCGGTTCAATCAAAGATTTGAATTCAGCCACTATTGTCTCGTCTGCGTAAATGCGTTTTTCGGTAGGATTGATGGTGGTATTAATCCCGGTGCCGATCCAACGGCTGAAAGCAAATCCTTCGTTGGGTATGGCTTCAAGCAGCACTTTATCGCCGGCGAAATACACCGCTTTATCCGGAGAGAGCGCAATGGTTCCCCCTTCAATAGGCGTCACCATCAATGTTAGTACATGAAATGCGTTGGGCGGGCATCCGGAGAGCAGACCCAATGCAAAGAGGGATAATACACTTGCTAAAGCAATCGTTGTCCACTTATATTTCATTACCAATACTCCTTGACATATCAAGCATGTTCTGTTTTTATCTCGCAGTGAAAGAACAAGAGCATCTGCCTTGTTTTAATGACGGTTGAACAATTCACCTAAATTGCGAAACACCTCAATGATAAAATTCAACAGGTCGAAAAGATCAAACAGAAAATCCATTATGTCGGTTGCAGAACGTTTATTCATCTTTGTTCTCCTTAGGGTTGTCCGGATCGAGGTCGGTGTCGCCCCGGGTATCTTCTAACAGGATATTTGAGAGCTCCTTAGGGTCGCCGGTTAATAGGGCAAGGCTAACACCGGTGGCATGATGAAGAGCCTGCCAGCAGCGCTGCACTGCCACCCGTGCCTGTGCCAGCATACCGGCGGCTTGCATATAATCATTCTGTGCTTGATTTAATTGTACCAGCATTGCCTTGCCGGCGCGATATTCTTTTTCCACCAAGTCCCGATTTTTTTGCACACAATCAGCTGCCTCAAGATTTAGGGTCAACGCTTCATGTGCCATTTTCAGATCACGGAGTGCTTGCTGCACTTCTCCCGCCATTTTGCGTTCAGCCTCAACGAGGGTCCATTCCGATTCGCGGCGGGCATGGCGTGCTTCCTTCAATTCGGCTTTCCGACGCCCTCCCGCGAAGAGGGTCATGGACGCGTTGATCCCCACCGTAGTCAGCATACGATCTGTGTTGAAATCGGTATGATTAACGTTAAAAGTGGAGGTGCTTGCAAAAGCGGCGATTTGCGGCGCAAAGCTGGCATATTCCCTGCGCACAGCCGCTCGGGACCGTTTCAAATGGTATTCGTGCGCTTCAATATCCGGTCTATAGGCATATGCAAGTTCCAACATGGCATCCCCGTCGGGAAGCGTTTTCGTTTCTTCTTGTTCCGTCTCCAGGCGATCCAGCTGGATCGTGTCCGGCAAGTAGGCTTCATGGGAACCCATCAGCACGGCGAGGGCGATACGTGCCAATTCATGTTCACGCTGCGCTTTGAGCAAATTCCCTTTAGCGGCATACAGAGCAGTTTGAAAATTCAGG
Source organism: Candidatus Hydrogenedentota bacterium (assembly GCA_012523015.1). NCBI lineage: Bacteria > Pseudomonadati > Candidatus Hydrogenedentota > Candidatus Hydrogenedentota bacterium. The sequence goes on along the minus strand of JAAYJI010000074.1, from coordinate 3,603 downwards.
ACGTGGCTGGTAGGGCCTCGTCCGATAGTGCGCCGTGCTTCTGCTTCTTTCACAAGGCGTTCAAAAAAGACAATGGCAGCCTCAGCAATGACGATCTGTTCACGGGCATATTGACCGCCGTAATAGGCTTGTGCAACGGCATCAATGAGGATACGTTGACCGTCACGGTAAGAGGCTTGCGCCTCGCTGTAGCCATGCTTCGCCATGGCGTTGAGATACTCTCTGGCGAAACCATCAAAGAGCAGCCAGCCGGCGGTCAGGTTAGCGGTAGCATTTTCCAAAGGATTGTCTACGTAGTCACGGGCTGTATCGACGAGCGAGTTCACGTTATTGAAGTAATTTCGCACCGTGCGTCGGTTACTCAAGGTGACGCCCCGTGTAGTGGCGTAATAGAGATAGAGTTGGCGGCGCACGGATGAAATGACATCTTCCGTTTCATCAAGAAGCTCATTGATCGGATCCACGTAATCGGAGGGCAGCCATGTAAAGGTATATCGGTAGGATAGATCAATCTGAGGAAAGTAGAGACTGCGCGCCTTCGCGACCAGTTGTTTCGTCTTTTCTACGCGCTCCGCACCCGCTGCCAAGGAGGGATTTTGTGCGAGAGCGCGGCGTTGCGCCGTGACCAGATCAAGAATTTGGATCGCGTTGTTCTCTTCTGTGTCGGAAGCAGTGTGCGTCGCAGCGTTTTCCTTCGATTCAACCTCCGCACCGTCGTCACCCGCCTGTATAGGGTCTGTGTCTTCCTCGCTTGTAAGCTCTTCCTCGCTGTCCAAATTTTCGTCCGGTGAAATATCTTCTGCTTCTTCCGTAACAATTCTTGTGTCATGGGAAAAGTTGAGTTGACTGATATCACCGGGGGGCGGTGCGCCCAGATCCGGCAGTGTATCAATTTCCATGGGAGCGGGCTGTGCCATGAGAAAAGGCGTTATGAGGAGACAGAAAAGGAGCAGCAGCATTTTCGGCATTAATGGTGTGCCGTGCTTCTGTTGATTGGTTTGATATAGCTGTGCCGACTCGTAAAAATAAATCATGACCCTACAAACAGCCCAAGTGATAGATTACTCAATAAGATCCCGATACCGCGCGGGCTCCACTTCTTCAGGAGTCGGCCAGTGACCGCGAATCAGCCAATGTGTCACCCGGCGACTATCGTTAATAATACATAAAGAACAAGGGGTAATCAATAAAGAAACGATCATACCGAAGGCGACACCGGAGCTCATGGACAGCGCCATCGGAATCAGCATTTGCGCCTGTGAATCTCGTTCCAGCATGAGCGGGCCCAAGCCGCCTACGGTCGTTATGGTGGTGAGGAAAATAGCGCGGAACCGGCGCGAGCCCGCCCGAGCCACGGCCTGGAAGAAGTCTTCTCCTTCCGCCACATAATTGTTGACGCAATCGACGAGGACAATGGAATCGTTGACCACGACCCCGGACAAAGCAACAATACCCAAAATGCTCATGATGCTGATGTCAAAACCAAAGAGCCAATGCCCGAAAAGGGCAGCAGCAGCGCAGAAAGGTACGGCAATCATAACGACGAGTGTTTGAATGTACGAGCGGAAGGATGCGGCAACCAAGACGAATACGCCGAGCAGCGCGACGGGATAGCTGATAGCGAGATAATCCAGTGCCTCGCGGAAATCCTGTTGTTCCCCTTCAAAGGAGAGGGTGATGCCGGGATGACGATGAACCAAAGATTGAAGGAAGCCGCTTTTCAATTCCGCTACGATTTCATTGGAATTGGTGTGGGATGTATCGATCTCTGCGGACACGGCAACACGGCGTTGTCCGTTGGTGCGTTGGATAGAGGAGACCCCGGCCTTGTATTCCAATTCCGCTACCGAACTCAAAGGGATTTCCTGCACTTTTGCAGGCAGCGCGGGCAGCCCCGCTTCTCCTTGTCCGTGGCGCATCTTCGCCTCATTCAAGGCAGTTGTGGTGAAGACACCTTGATGGGGCATAGAAACAGGAATACGGATTTTTTCCAATTCTGAGAGCTGGGTCCGTTCTTCTTCAGGATAGCGCAGCCGAATACGCAGGTTATTGTCACCCCGTTGTACGCGCATTAATTCTTCGCCAAAATAGCCGGTAAAAATATGTTTCGCCAGATCGTAGGTATGCAAACCCAAGGCGCGCGCTTCCGGTTTTAAACGGAGGTTGATTTCTTTTTTGCCGACCCGGAAATCGTCTTTAATTTGATAGACACCGTCATAGGTGGACAGTTTGTCTTTCAATTCCTGCGCCGCTGCAGCGAGTTGATCCAGATCTTTGCCTTTCATCCAAATATCGACAGGGCGCCCGGGCGGACTCGTCGTTTCATCGCCTCGGATGGTCAACGCAATAGCGCCATTAATTTGACCGATTTCTTTTTCCCAAGCCGCCATCATCTGCGTGATATGGATATTGCGATCCACCGAGTCGAGCAGCTCCACACGGACACTGCCGAAATGGGTTCCTAACGTAATTTGGCCCCGTTCATCGAGGTAGGCGCCTGTGAGCGAAAAGACGTTGTTGAGCAAGGGCGCGCCGCTTCCGGTCTCCATCTTGTCTTGCAGGCGCCGCGCCGCTTCTTCAATGCGAACCACAGCGGCTGTAGCGACTGCCATGGTCGTGCCGCTCGGAAATTCGACTACTGCCGACATACTGTTGCCGTCAATGAGCGGAAAGAAATCGACTTTGACGAAGCCGCCGGCAAACATACCCACAGCCAACAATAAAACGCAAATCGCCAGGGAAGCATTGACATAACGCCAGCGGATAGTCCAGTTCACAAAGGGCTGATAACTTTTTTCGATAAAGTTCTGAAGCAGTCCATCGGTGTATTGGTGGAAAAGGATGCCCATCCGTGAGAGTGCATTTTTTTTCTCGGGCGAAGCGTTCAAGTCGGGCAAATGGTTTAGATGGGCAGGAAACATAAACAGGCATTCAAGGAGAGAGAAGGTGAATGCCGCAATGGTCACAATTGGCAAGGTGCTCGCCAAACGCCCTACAAAGCCCGGGATAAAAAGGAGCGGCACAAAGGTAACCATGTTTGTGGTCGTGGAAGCAATGATGGGCAGCGCCACTTCCGAGACTCCTTCCACCGCTGCGCGTACCGGCGGAAAGCCTCGCTTACGTGCCACATAGATGGCTTCGCCGATGATGGTCGAGTTATCCACGACTACACCCAATACCATGACCATGCCGAACATGGTGATCATATTGAGGGTGACACCATAATAATGCATGACGACAAAAGTGCCGGCAAAAGCTAAGGGCACATTCATGGACGTCCAGAAGCTCAGCCGAATATCGAGGAAGATCCAGAGCAGCAAGAAGACGATGAGCAGTCCTGAGTACCCATTTTTTACTAAGAGATTGATGCGATTTTCCAGCAGCGGCGCGAAGCGGCCCCAAAGTTCAATTTGCATGCCTTCGGGCAGTTCCCGTTGTTTGCGCAGGCAATAATCGTGGACATCTTTGTCGATCTGGAGTGTATCTTCACGGTCCGTCTTTAGAATGTGCAAAATAGCGGCATTTTTCCCATTGAAGCGGGTCACAATATCATCATCGGCGAAACCGTCGTGGATGGTCGCGATCCGGTCCAAGGTGATGTGG
>JAAYJI010000073.1 GCA_012523015.1 Candidatus Hydrogenedentota bacterium | reverse complement strand
TTGTTATGCTTGCCTGGGACGGCGCTCTGATGGCTGCCGCCACGCCTACCTCCGTATTTTGCATGACCTTGCTGCCTCTTGCCTACCTCTCGTTCTTCTTGTTGATGAACCAGAAAAAAGTATTGAAAGACGATCTCCCCCGAGGCGGAAAACGCATATTGTGGAACAGCCTCATGTTGGTATCTCTTTTCTGTGCCTTCTTCGGCAGTATCTGGGGCATTTACGGGAAATTGGGTCAGACATGGACAATCGTCATTTTCGGCGGCTTTAGTATCCTTGTCTACCTGGGACATCTCTACAAAAAGAGGCATCAAGCCGCGTGATTTCGTAAAATAGAAGCTGTTATCTCTTCATAACCTGAGGACGTTATACTAAACGATGTACGCGGCCTCAGGCTGGAAAACTTTTTGAACGTGAAAGAGATTCTTATGAAACTTACTTCTTTTCGATTTGCTGCCCTTATCCTTTTCCTTTTCTGCGGCGTGATCCCTCTCGCCACCGCCCAAATTGCGATTGATTCCTTTGAGGATCTCTTACGCATCGGCGCCGATCCCGACTATCCCCTCTATGGCCGCTATACATTAACCCAAGACATTGACGCTTCCAACAGCTATATCCTCAATGGCGGCGCCGGCTTCCAACCCATTGGCCCACGCCTCGAAGATGATGACAGTGTCGGTTTCTCCGGCGTCTTTGATGGACAAGGATACGCTATTCACAATCTTTTCATTAACAGACCGGATGAACAAGGCGTCGGCCTCTTCGGCTCTATTGCTGCTTCCGGCAAAGTGATCAATTTGGGACTCGTAGGCGGCTCGATTACTGGAAGTCATTACACAGGCAGCTTAGTCGGCGAAAATTGGTCTGCCGCTGTGGCAGGGTGTTTTTCCGATACAACGGTCTCCGGTATTTCGCGCGTAGGCGGACTCGCCGGCATTAACCGTGGAAGTCTGACCGCCTGTTACGCCTTGGGCGCCGTCAACGGAATCGAATTTGTAGGCGGTCTTGTAGGACGCAATTACGAGGGTCTCATCCAAGAGAGCTATGCCGCCGCTTCTGTTTCCGGAAGCCGTTGGGCCGGCGGTCTCGTCGGTCAATCGGTCGATGCGCAAGCGCTGGCTTGTTTTTGGGATACAACCCTCTCCTTATTGCCTGTATCAGACGGCGGCAGCGGGTTGACCACAGACTTCATGCAGCGTGCGACAGATTACCTGGCTGCCGGCTGGGATTTCCGTTCGGTCTGGACCATTAAGGAAAATCGCGGATACCCGCAGCACAAAGCACTTTGGGAGTAAGTGACTCCTTCTGCGTTTTTTTTCTAATGCAAAATTCAAGGTAACGCTCATTGCGTCGTCAAGCTTTCAATGGCACGTGCCACCGCTTCGCGACGCACCTCAATAGGCGCAGGATCCCAAGTAAAGTCTGTGAGCGACGCTGAAATACTTTTCGGTACTTGCAGTAATTCGCGATATGCTGCCGCTTCCGCAGCGGAATGGTTCTTTTCGTATTCCTCAATCAAGCCGCGTAATAGTACCAAGTATTCGTAATCTTCGATACCGTCTCGGAGCATGGCAAGGCGAATGGAACTGACAGGCGGCTCCAAGACAGGTGCAGACGGTCTGCCGTCGGCAGCACTTTCCGGAGGATACAAGAAACGGCCGTCACCATTGCCCCAAGCGCGCCGAGTACCCGCAGGCGTACTGTAGCCGGTAACCCAGCCCATCGGATCTTCATAAGGATTTTGCGGCGTGTCGGGGTAGGCAGCGGTACTCGTCCAATAATTACTCTGCCAAATAAGGATGCCTTCAACATCTCGCTCCCAAGTCTGCCACAGCCATGTACGCAGTGCCGTGCCTGGATGATCAATGAATAAGGTGGCATAAGGCGCTTTGGGGCCCGTGCAAATATACCACCAAATCGTATCTCCTTCTATTTGTCGAAGCCGTGCGTCAGCTTCCACATAGTTGTACGTGACAGGACACCAAATGTTGGGACCGCCGATAAGTTCCGGATTGATTTCTTCCGTCAGCATGCGATTGATATCCGGCGCCGCGTCTTTTAATTTTTTAAATCCATTCATGACAAAGGCGTAATCATCGGGATCAGGTTCATCAAACCAATACACATAGGCTTTGTCGAGCCAGCCTTTTTCACGCAAATGACTTTCCGCTTCGCGGCACCACCCGTTGAAAGCAATTTGATATTCTCTTGTGCCTTCATGATATCCCAGTAATTCCGGTTCATAGCGGGCGTGAAAAGTGCCGCCGCCCATGCCGGGAACCGGTAAAGAAAAACTGGTAAAGCCAAGATCATCAAAGGCGTGTGTCATGGCAACATCCCAAGCGCTCCAATCAAAAGCAGGGGTAAAAAGTTGCTCCAACTTTTCTTCATCCCCAATGGAGAAGTTTTCAGACAGCAAGGTTTCCCCCGATGCTAAATCCGTCATCAGAAGTTCCTCAATATAGACGGCTCCTGTATGGCGACCCTCTTCCGTGTAACGAGTTGCTGACAGACGCAGCGTATAAGTTTGCGCTCCTTGCGGAAAATCGTCAAGGATCGTTTCCAAGCGTTGCCGGCTGCCGTCTCCAACAACGACAATATCTTTGTTGCGGCCCGACATCCAGCCCGCCTCGTCATAATGAAGCACCGTGAGCAAAAAGGCATGTTCCGGCGCTTCTGTTTTATACACAAAAGATAGCTGCATCCGAGTTTCAGGAACCTTAAAATGGGTCGTATAGGTTGTGGAAACATTCGCGGTCTCTGAATCATCCCGTAGATACATGCTGTTCGTATCGGGCGCATCCGGAGAAGGCACAATCAAGCCGCCTTGCCACAGCGGCGTGTAGGGCCAACTATACTGGATTGGATCCAAAGCGGCAGGGTTATAGATTGAAATACGGTATTCACTCAGAAGGCGCAGGTAATCTTCATAGACCTGACGTTTATCTCCGTCACTTTCTACATTGTGATATTGAAACGCCAATTGCGGGCTAAATCCAAAAGCTGAAACACAGCTGCTCGTATCAGGAAGTGTGAAATCAAAAACTTCAACTTCCAAGGGAACGCGCAGCTCCTTTCCATCTGCATGAACGAGAATAGTTCCGACATAGGTGTCGGCGGCAAAGTTTTTATCGGCATGGATCGTTATCCAGAAAGGCTGATTTTCATGGGCTTTGAGCGGCAGCGCGATCTTCATCGGCGGTAAGGGATCAGGCCAATCACCAATCACGCCGACAGCATCGGTAGGCTGAGTCACCGGTACATAGGCAACGCACAGCACTTCCACCGCTTCCGCAGGTATACGCTTTCCATTCTTTCCTACAAGGTCTTCTGTCACAATACGGAGCGAAGCAATATCCTGTTGGGGGGTCAAAACAAATTGCGCAGACTCACTTTCATTGCGTGCCAGTTGAATACGCATGGCGGCGCTCTTTTCTTTGGGCACTGCTCGTGTGCGGCTGACTTTCCATCCGGAACCTGCCCACCACAACCCCAGAGAGTCAGAACTATCAGGCAAAACATAGCCATAACCGGCATCATGCAGGACGGAGACATTTACTTCCATCTCTGCAAGGTAGCGGACTTCGTCACCTAAAGAGAAAGACAGCACCTGTTTCTTGGAGGGAAGTGCGGGAAACTCCGTTCTGATAAGCACTTCCGGGGGGGCCTCGTCACCCTCCGCGGGCGGCAATAAAATGGGCTCCGTCTCCATCGCATCATCCTGCGCACTTGCACGCCGCAGCTGCGGCGCTAAGGTTACAGGCGATGCAGTCAAATTACTGACGCTTAAGCGTAGGTATTGCTGCCCTTGTGACCCCTCTTCAAGACCATGGATGTTTACGCGAACTTTCGCATCGTTTTCCGTAATCGCCATGCAATGGGTCTCGCCGACTAGGCTCCCCGGGGATTGATCCAATTCTGCATGATAGGCATATCCATAGACTTGTAAATTCACGATCTTGTTATCTTCTCGGGGAACGCCCTTCAAGCGCACCGACACTTCTTGCGTTGGGAACAAGCTTTCCGGCAACGCAAGCTTCTCAGAACCTTCCTTATCTAAGGTTCCCACCGAAATCCAGCGTTGCTCGTCTTCAGAAAAAACCTCAACGGCTAAGCTTCCCTCTCGGTAGTAGCCAATGGTTATTTCCAAGGCTCCCGATAGCTGATTCATATTCCCCACGCGATGGACATAATGAACCCAACTTCCGGGTGCGAAGACCCAACGAGGCTGGTTGAAACCGCAATAGTGACCGACTAAAGGCCGTGAGAAATTAGCCCGATCACTGCTTAAAGGAGCGGTGAAATGATAATGATTACCTTCTATTTTTTCGCCGTCGCCCAGGCGAATGGAATCAAACATGCGATAGACAGGCATAACAGGAAAGACTTTGACATTGTCAAAGGCGATCATTCCCTCCGATTCCCATTGTCCCAAACGCAGCCGATTATCTAAGGGAATTGAAGGGGTCATGAAATAAGAACGTTCCTCTTTCCATTCAGTCCCCATAGCGTTTAAGTCGCGATTACAAAAGGTCGGCCCCGAAACAGCAGAGCCGGATCCTCCTTCCGCACGCTTTATGTCAAAGGAAAGCTGGTATATGCTATCGTTTTCGAGAGCCAAGGCTTTGGAATACCATGCCGTGCCGGGTGAGGAATCGGGTATAGATTTAACATAAATGGAGCGCCCTCCTTCGCTTCCTTCCTCAAGAAAACCGCCTTCGCCGCCGGACAAATGCCATGCCTCAGGTTTTTCCGCTCCCAGCTCAAAAGAAGCATTCTCAACAGCAATAGGCTGTGCTGATAGGACAACAAAAGAACAACTTAAAAAGACTAACAAAGAGGACATAAAAACTCTCATGCTCATGTTTTCCTTTGACAAGACCGATGACGACGGCCTTCAATCTCATCGCTTTTTAATGTTAAACAACACAAGAAATAATCGCTATAGACTCTATGATGCGTATTGACGTGTCGCTTTGTCAATTTCCTTTTAAGCCCATTGCTGCACAGCTCCATTATCTTGTCGGGCCATCTCCATGAAACTACCCTATTGCGGATTAAAACCGAAAAACATGGTGTTAGGTTATGAGTATAGTTAATGATGTTAAAAATACGCTCTATTCCTTTATAGCCAATTAGGGTCACTTTCAATTAAAGCGTTTTTTATAGAAATGAGATAGGAAAATAACGATGACCGACCGTGATTAGAGACTACTTTCTAGTCATAGTCGTGCGGAAAGAAGAAAACCTTTCGATTTACAATGACTTGAACTTTCAGCGTACACAAGCAAAAGGAGAAACAACATGAAACCCACCGACATCCTGAAACATGAACACGAAATTGTCTTGGCAGTCCTTGGCGGCGCAGAACAAGAAGCAAAACAAATAAAAGGCGGCACTGCCGTGGACACCAAAAAAGTGCATAAGATGCTCGACTTTTTCCGGACATTTCTAGACAAATGCCATCATTCCAAAGAAGAGCGTTTTCTCTTTCCACGCTTGCATGAACGGGGATTGCCCCGCGAAGGCGGCCCCATCTCCGTGATGCTCCATGAACACGATTTAGGCAGAAATGAAGTGAAAGTGATTGCCGACGCCTTGCAACGATATGAAGCGGGTGAAACCGACGCTGCCGCACAACTTGCGAACGGTCTCCTCCAGTTTTCCGCAATTCTCCGCGATCATATCGAAAAAGAAAACAACATCCTGTTCGTGATGGCAGATAGACTGCTCAGTCCGGCAGACCAAGAAGAACTTTATAAAGCCTTTGTCGCTGTGGAATCCGAAGAAATCGGCGAAGGCGTTCATGAAGAATTCCATCAGTTTGCCCATGATTTAATGAAAGGCTAAAGCCTTTTTCTGTAATACAACGAAACAACTTATTAAGGAGGACACCTTATGTTAAGAAGTGCAAAATCGTTGTTTGGGTACAATCTGCATGAATCTGATTCCTTGCTCGGAACGGTCTATGACCTCTACTTCGACGATAAACGCCGAAATGTGCGCCATGTGGTGGCGGAGCTTGGAAATATCTTTCGTAAGCGGAAAGTATTAATCGCCGGCAATCTGCTCGGCATGGTTGATCCCGTAACCCATATGCTGTTTATCCATCAAAGCGGAGAGGAGTTGGGTCATGACCCCTCCTCAGACGCAGACAAACCCGTGCACCAACAGTTTCAAGATCAGGCAAAAGAATACTATCAATGGGTCGCCCACTGGACACCTTTCAGTGGGGCGCCCATCCCTAAATGGGAATTCGTCTTTACCGGTGATTCCCATTTGCGCAGTGTTCGCCATCTTCTCGGCTATACCCTGAAGGCGCACGGAGAAACCGTCGGTGAAGTAGAAGATTTCCTCGTTGATACGGATCAGTGGATCTTGCCCCATTTTTTGGTTCGTCGCGCCCCGGCTTTAGGGGGCAAAGTGGCCGCATTCCCGATCGATCATATACAAGACTATGATTGGGAAAATCGTACGCTCACCTTGTCGTGTGACAAAACGCTTATAGCTGATGCTCCTGAATATATCGCGTAATATAGAGAAACACTAAAAATAATGATATACTCAGAATGATGCCTTGGCGCGTGCTTCTTATGAAGTGCGCTCCATAGGCATTATACTGGTGACGCCTATGCTCGGATTGAACAGACTCACGCAACGGAAGGGGTCTGTCTGTTAACGGCTGCATGGCGTGTGTTTTTTGTTTCGTTTTTTGGGAAGACTTAAAGAAGGAATGCTGTATGGAGAATAATCCCGGTCACGAAGAAAAATTTTCGCCTTGGTGGAAAAATGCAGTTATTTTAGTGTTAATTTTTGGATTCTCCATATTGGTCTGGTTGGCAGTACGATCCTACAAGGATGCGCCCCCCATCGCTGATGCCATCGTGGATACGTCGGGCAACACCATTTTCACGGGCGACGATATCCGATCGGGACAAGAAGTCTTCCTCAAATATGGATTGATGCAAAACGGAACGGTCTGGGGACATGGCGCCTATCTCGGCCCCGATTATTCCGCCCGCTACCTCCATCAGCAAACCTTAGACAGTTACGATTTTTTGGCACAACAGAAATACGGCACCGATTGGGCCGCAGTAACGACGGAACAAAAAGATATTATCCTGGCGGAAGTGGCACGAGAGACACGTATCAACACCTATGATCCTGTTGCCAATACGCTGACCCTCAACGATATGCAGACCTTCAGCTTTGAACGTCAACAAGAAGAATGGCGCCACTTTTTTTCTGAGCCTGCCCATAATTTTGGATTGCCGGATACCTATATAAACGATGAAACTGAATTGCGCCAACTCGTCGCTTTCTTTTTTTGGACCTCATGGGCATCCTCCACCAATAGACCGGGAAAAGACTTCTCCTACACAACAATTTCCCCTATTACCCTGAAGTGAATAATGAACTGACCCACGGCGCCATTTTGTGGAGCGCACTCAGTCTTGTCGCCTTATTGGGCGGTACAGGATTGGCGTTATTTGGTTTTGGCCGCTTCGATTTCCTAGGATGGAAACACGACCGCCACCACCATCCGCAGCTCCTTACCAAGCGACTGAGCCCGGGACAGTTGGCAATCTTAAAGTACTTCACCATTGCCGCCTTGCTCTTCCTCGCACAGACCGTCATCGGCGGCGCTGTGGCCCACTATCGCGCCGAGCCCGATGGATTCTATGGAATCCCAATCAACAAGATTTTACCCAGCAATATCGTGCGCACTTGGCATTTGCAGTTAGCTATCTTTTGGATCGCCACCTGTTTCGTTGCCGGTGGTCTGTGGCTCGCCTCAGCGGTCAACAAAAAAGAGCCGAAAGGTCAAGCCTTTGGCATCCATTTCCTGTTCACCGCTTTGGTCATCTTTGTCGTGGGCAGTTTGTTAGGGGAATGGGCAGGTATCAATCAACTGCTCGGCCGCTTTTGGTTCTGGCTCGGTCATCAAGGTTGGGAATTCCTGGATCTGGGCAGGGCGTGGCAGATACTGCTTGCCATAGGGCTGGTGGTCTGGCTGATTTTAGTCGCCCGTACCGTGCTGCCCATTCGCAAAGATCCGCAAACAGGTCATATTTCGTCGCTTTTCCTCTATTCTGCTGTTGCCATCCCCATTTTCTATCTGCCCGCCATGTTCTTCGGCAGCCGCACCAACCTATCCGTCGTGGAAATGTGGCGCTTCTGGATTATCCATCTTTGGGTCGAGGGCTTTTTTGAACTCTTCGTCACGACCATGGTCGCGCTCATGTTCTTTTTGCTCGGCATGGTCTCCAAAAAGACAGCCCTTCGTGTCGTCTATCTTGACGCAATCTTGTATTTAAGCGGCGGTATTATCGGCACCGGTCATCATTGGTATTGGACAGGACAAAGCCATATTGCCATGTCCTTTTCCGCCGTGTTTTCCGCATTGGAAGTGGTTCCCCTGACGCTGCTCACCTTGGACGCCTGGGATTTCATTTCCTTATCGCAACGGGATTGTGTTGTGTGTGAAAAGAAAGTGCCCATCCCGCACATCTGGACCTTCTATTTCCTGATGGCCGTAGGTTTTTGGAATTTCGTGGGCGCCGGCGTTTTCGGGTTCCTCATTAACCTGCCTGTAGTCAGTTATTTTGAAGTAGGAACCTTGTTAACACCAAATCACGGGCACGCCGCCATGATGGGTGTTTTCGGCATGCTCGGAGTAGCATTGATGGTTTTCGCTTTCCGGGAAGCATCTACGGACAAAGAATGGAAACGCATTGAAAAAGTATATTAAGATATCCTTCTTCGGATTAAATCTGGGCTTGCTGCTCATGGTCGTGCTGAATCTTTTCCCGGGCGGTGTATTTCAATTATATGACGTGCTCGCAAATGGATATTGGCATGCGCGCAGTCCCTTATTTCTGACGCAAGACCTCATGCGTACCATTGAGTGGATGCGGATGCCGGCTGATTCCATTTTCATCCTCTTCGGTTGTCTCCCCTTGGCGTGGGCGGCCCTATGGGTTTATCTGAATAGAAAACGGAAACCCTTTCCCGAAGACAATACCGAAATCGCCGATTAATAAAGGGGCTAACGCTTCTTAACTAGCTTGTAATAAATCTTCGCCGACACCTCGTTCCGCTGCAGCGCCGGTGTGCCGCGAAGAATCTTCTTCTGTGATGGACAGGATAGACGAGAAACGCACAAAGCTTTCTTGTGTAAGGGCTAGATTTCTCGCGCCCGAGGCTTTTGTGTCATCAAGGCACGCCGTAATGCGCCTTGGTCCGGATCCACACCCGCATCCATTGGCGTAGACAACGAACGAAGTGGAAATCTGATCTTAATATACGAAATATAATTTCGGTCGTAACTGCATTTCCACCTTGAATCCGCCAAAAATCCCTTTCGTACTTGATTCTTCACCAAGTTCAAGGTTACAATAAAACCATAGATAAGCCTGCCTTCGGGGCCGGGTGAAATTCCCGACCGGCGGTGAAAGCCCGCGAACGCTATTTAGCGCTGATACCGGTGTAATTCCGGAGCCGACGGTTAGAGTCCGGATGAGAGAAGGTGTGCGCTGTTCCACTGCCGAAAAGGGCTTAAGAAAAAGCCGCCGGTTGACGACCCGCCTCCTCGCCCCCCGAAACAGCTTCAAAATAATTCGGGGTATCTTATCCTATGCAATCCGATTACAGTTATATGACCCGCGCCCTAAAGCTCGCGGCACAAGGAGCAGGCCAAACCAGCCCCAACCCCATGGTGGGTTGTGTTATTGTTAAAGATGACATCATCCTCGGTGAAGGGCTGCATGAACGAGTCGGCGGCGCCCATGCCGAAGTCAACGCCTACCGCAGCTGCGGTGTTGCGGATACAGAGGGTGCCACCGTATATGTCACCCTTGAACCCTGTACTCATACAGGACGTACGCCGCCTTGCGTTGATCTGCTCTTGGAACGACGGCCCGGCCGTGTTGTGATCGCCATGGAAGATCCCAATACACGGGTGAATGGCATCGGTATCGCCCGATTACGTGACGCCGGCATCCGTACCGATGTAGGTATTTGTGAGACGGCAGCACGGCGGCTCAACGAAATTTATATCAAACATGTACGAAGCGGGATTCCTTGGGTAACGGCGAAATGTGCCATGACCCTTGACGGTAAAATCGCAACCCGTTCCGGACATTCGAAATGGATTACCGGTGAAAAGGCGCGAGAATATACCCATCGCCTACGGCACAGTCATGATGTTATTTTAGTGGGCAGCCGTACGATCATGGTCGACAATCCCCGGCTGACAACACGCTTGCCTGAAGGTAAAGGCCGTCATCCCATCAAAGTCATTTTGGATGCCGGCGACTATTTAAGTGCTGATCGTAGGGTCTTTGCGAAAGATCGCGAATCTCCCACTTGGATAGCCACTACAGCCGGTAACCGGTACGATTTTGCTGATGAAATTATTGTATTGCCTCCGGGATCGGGAGGCGTTGATCTGCGCGCCTTACTGGCGGCGCTGGCGGAGCGGGGTATCCAATCCGTGTTGATCGAAGGCGGCGGCGCAACCTTGGCGTCCGCCTTCTCCAGTGATATTGTAGATAAAGTTTGCTTTTTTTGTGCGCCAAAAATTATTGGCGGCCGAGAAGCGATCACCCCTGTTGAAGGCGTGGGCTGTGAGCGAATGGAAGAAGCCATCCTTTTGGACAATCTGCATTCCTTGCAAGTAGGCAAGGATATCCTCATGGAGGCTCTCGTAAAGAAACGAACTGCTCATGAAATGGAAAGTAACTAATGTTTACCGGCATCGTTGAAGAAGTGGGCGCTGTGTCACGCCGATCCGGCGCTGAGTTGGCCATTCTAGCCGACAAGGTGCTGGGCGACCTGAAAGAAGGCGACAGCGTCGCGGTTGATGGTGTATGCCTGACGGCAGTGGCCTTTTTTCCCAAAGGATTTGTGGTTCAAGTCTCACCGGAAAGCTATGCGCGAACAACTCTGGGCCGTTTACAAGCCGGACACGCTGTGAATCTGGAACGAGCCATGCGCATGGACGATCGTTTCGGCGGTCATTTTGTACTGGGGCACGTGGACGGTGTAGGTCGTGTTGTTTCTATTCGGGATCAAGGCGACTTCTCGCTCTGGCAATTCTCTGCTCCGGAAGAAGTATCCCGCTTCCTTGCGCCTAAAGGATCAATTGCCATCGACGGCATCAGCCTGACCCTTGTCGCGCCGGAAAGAAATAATTTCAGTGTAGCCATCATCCCGGCCACGCTGCGTAATACCACGCTTGGCACGCGGCGTCCGGGCGATCCGGTTAATATGGAGGCGGACATTCTTGGTAAACATGTCCGCCATTATCTCACTATGAACGGCGGAAACGGTCTTTCGTCTGATTTTCTCGCCCGTCATGGTTATATGTAAGGACATCCTATGCTTACCCCGCTCTCCGATATACTTGAAGATTTGCGCCAAGGAAAAATGATCATTTTAGTCGATGATGAAGACCGCGAAAATGAAGGCGATCTCGTCATTGCTGCAGAAAAAGTAACTCCGGAAGCTATCAATTTTATGGCGCGCTACGGGCGTGGTCTCATTTGTATGCCCATGGAAGATGAAGATATTAAAAGGCTTGGGCTGCCGCCCATGGTCTCTGAAAATACCGCAAAACTCAGCACCGCCTTTCACGTCACCTTTGAAGCAAAAGAAGGGGTGACCACGGGCATCAGCGCTTACGACCGTGCCCACTCGATTTTGGTAGCGGCAAATCCGGCGTCGACAGCCGATGATTTGGTGCGGCCCGGTCATGTTTTTCCGCTGCGCTCTCGGCCGGGCGGGGTTTTGGTACGGGCAGGCCAAACAGAAGGATCCATTGATCTGATGCGCATGGCGGGCTTGCGCAAGGCATCGGTAATTTGCGAAATTATGAAGGACGACGGTTCCATGGCGCGCATGCCCGACTTGGAAATCTTTGCCGCTGAACACGGCATCCGCATCTGCTCCACGGCCGATATAATTCGTTATCGGCGGCGTCATGAAAAACTGATACGCCGCGTCGCCACGGTTAAGATGCCGACCCGTTACGGTCACTTTACGCTTATCGCCTATGAAAATGATGTGGATTCCTACCAGCATCTTGCATTGGTTAGCGGCGACGTGGCGGGCAAAGAAAATGTATTGGTACGGATGCATTCGGAATGTTTTACCGGTGACGTGCTCGGCTCGCTGCGCTGTGATTGCGGCAGCCAACTGCACACCGCCTTGCGTATGATCGATGAAGAGCAATGCGGCGTATTGGTTTACCTCCGTCAGGAAGGTCGCGGCATCGGTTTGATGAACAAGCTGAAAGCCTATGAACTTCAAGAACAGGGCATGGATACGGTCGAGGCGAATCTGCATTTGGGCTTTAAAGCCGATCCTCGTGAATATGGTCTGGGCGCACAGATACTCAAAGATCTGGGCATCACCGGCATGCGGTTAATGACTAACAACCCGGTTAAACGGGCAGGTATAGAAGGATACGGACTAACGGTCACCGGGCGGGTTCCTTTGGAAATCCCCCCCTGTGATCTGAACCGACATTATTTACAAACGAAACGCGAAAAGATGGGTCATCTTCTGTCAGAATAAGAGACCTCTTTTCCCTAACCAAGGAGAACCATTAGATGGCGACGGTAATACAAGGTGATTTTTCAGGTGCAGGTAAAAAGATTGGGATCGTAGTAGCCCGTTTCAACGAATTTATTACCACCAAACTGTTGAGTGGTGCCATGGACGCCTTGCAGCGGCATCAAGTCAAGGATGAAGATGTCACCATTGCATGGGCACCGGGCGCTTTTGAAATTCCGCTCGTTGCCAAGCAAATGGCGAAGACCGGCAATTACGATGCAATCTTAGCGCTGGGCTGTGTGATCCGTGGCGCTACCCCCCATTTTGATTACGTTGCAGCTGAATCCGCCAAAGGCGTCGGGCATGTGATGCTTGACACGGGCATTCCGGTTCTCTTTGGCATTTTGACCACCGACAGCATTGAACAAGCCATTGAACGAGCAGGAACCAAAGCGGGCAATAAAGGTGTGGATGCCGCTATGGGCGCCCTCGAAATGATTAATCTTTTGGAACAATTTTAGTGACACGTATACACGAATATCGCCTGGGTCGTCAACTGACTTTACAATTTCTGTACAGTCTGGAATTTAACGATTTGGATTGGCAGTTCGCCTTACCGGAATTCTGGAAAATGAATCCCGTAGCGCTGAGCTGTGGTTATTTCGGGATGAATGAACAGCATGAGCTGGCAGAAGCAAACGATAAAGATCCTGCTTTCCAACGGGTTCGTGCGTTTGTGGAACAGCGTGTCACAGGGATTTGCGAAGCGAAGGAAGAATTGGAAAAAATCCTGGGCGAACTCCTTGATAATTGGCGGCCGGAAAGAGTGGGTCGCGTGGAATGGACCATATCGAAGATTGCCCTTTACGAATTGCGCTGCTGTTCAGATTGTCCGGAAGCTATTGTCTTTTCAGAAGCGAACCGTCTCGCGGCGCTCTTCTGTGATGATAATTCTGCGCGCTTTATTACCGGCCTGTTAAATCGTATTGTCCAACAAGACGAAAAGCCTATAGAAATAACAGCCCCTTCCCCGGAGCAGGGAGAACTTTGAACGATTGGATTGATTTACATCTGCACAGTGATTGTTCGGACGGCGCAGACACGCCGGAACAAGTGATGATACGTGCCTTCGATTGTGGTGCCGCCGCCGTCGCACTGACCGATCACGATACGGTCAAAGGCGTCGGCGCAGCACGACAAAAAGCGGAAGCGCTCGGTATGCGTTATCTTAATGGCGTGGAAATCAGCGCCTCGTTCGAAAGCAATGAAATGCATATCCTCGGCTTGGGAATAGCTCCGAATGCCGCGCAACTGGGCGTCTTTCTCGACGAAGCAAGCAAGGAACGACTTCATCGTGCTGTCCAAATCATGGAACGTCTTGATAAAGCGGAGGTAGCATCCCGTGCGCAGATGGAACCTTATCTGGAAGATTTAGCACAGCCCGGTCGCATCCACGTAGCCGTGGCACTTCATGAATTGGGTGTGGTTCGTCGGGTACAAGAAGCTTTTGACCGTTATCTAAACCGAGGCTGTGCCGCTTTTGTGCCCAAAACGCTGCCCTCGGCGGAAAAGGTTATCCAAGTCATCCATGACGCCGGCGGACTCGCCTTTGTAGCCCACCCCGGTCTGGGCTATACCCTTCGCAAACGCTTGGGCGTACTCCTCCGACTGCCCTTCGACGGTATTGAAGTCTGGCATATCAGTCACACCACAGCGATGATTCACCGCCTTAAAGGGCTGGCGGAAGAGCGCGGACTGCTCCTTACAGGCGGCAGCGATTGCCATGGGGATATCAAAAAGGAAAGACCCGTTATGGGCCGTGTCCGGGCGCCCTACTCTTGTTATGAAAAAATAGAGGAAGCCTTAGCGCAAACGGAGTCTGACAACGATATTGAGACAGTTCCTGTAACTATTTAGGGAGCAATCTGTGCTCCGTTCAACTTTTTTAGGCCCTTCGGGCGTGAGTTTTTAAGGCATGGGGGTCTATCAATCCGATATGC
>JAAYJI010000072.1 GCA_012523015.1 Candidatus Hydrogenedentota bacterium | reverse complement strand
GCCCATGAGAGCATACCGATGGACAACATCCATTTGACGCCGACTTTTACAAAGAAGAATGCGAGCAGCGCCGTAATGACGGCTTCGGAAATTTGTCCGCCCGTCATCATGGCGGCAGGATAAGGCAACTCTCCTGAGACGAAAAAGGGATTCCCTAAATTGATATAAAAAGACGTGGTCATACTAATAAGCAGAGATGCCAAGGCAAAGATAAAGAAATATTTATCTTTCAACAGGCCAAAGGCTTCGACGCCAAAGAAATCGCCGAGACGCATCTTTTCTCCGGCTCCTTTGGGCGGCGTATTGGGCAGGAAAAAGCAATAAAATCCCATCAGAAAGGAGGAGCCGGAAGCAATGTATAAGGGGATGTTGGTCGTTTCAATCTTCATGTAACCCAAGAAGAGACCAACAACGATCCAGCCCAAAACACCAATGGACCGAATCAGAGGAAATTCTTTTTCCGTGTTGGTCATCTGATTAAAGCAGACTGTATTGGCAAGGGACAGGGTCGGCATATAGCACAGGGTGTAGCCCAACAATACGATGAAAAAGAGTTGCGACGTTTGAACTTGGTGAGCCAAGAAAAACATCAATATACCGCCGACAAGATGAAGCACACCCATCAAATGTTGAGCAGGGAAGAATTTGTCTGCCACCATGCCCACAAAAATAGGTGAAATAATCGATGCAATCGCCATGGTCAGAAAGATGTTACCCACCTGACCCCCGGTAAATTTGAGATTAAACAAAAGATAGGACGCTAAGGTTACACACCAAGCGCCCCAAATGAAGAATTCAAGGAACATCATTAAGGACAATTTAAATTTTGTTGTGAAGTTCATGGAAAAAATACTCCCTTCCATTGGAAAAAAATGTATAGTTACAGAACACAAGACCAGTATAAAGTGTACGGTTATTAGGGATGCTGTTTCAAGAAGGACGGATCTTTAAATTGATCTTCAAAAAAGCTTCTATTTCGAAAATTGCAGTCGATCAAGCAAAGCGTACGGGCGCCACCTCAAAACGCTCCATCAGAAGACGGCGCGCCTCCCCTGCTCCATAGATAGAACCCACAATTAAGAGAGGTTTCTCTTGAGAAGCCAAACGCAATCCTTCATCCAAAGCCTCGCTCATCGACGAACAAGGACGGGTGGAGAGATCGCCCAAGCAACCGCTTAGATCAGCTAGGGGCAGGGAGCGTCCGCCGCCATAAGCCGTGATGATCAGGGGGTCTGCCCATTGAGAAAGGATCTTAGCCATTGCCGATGCCTCTTTATCGGCTGAAACAGAAAAGATCATGACACATTTTTTGCCCAACGCATCCATAGCCGCGCGGCATCCTGCCACATTATGGGCGGCGTCCATAATGATGGGAGGATTATCATAGACCTGCTCCAGCCGCCCCGGCCAACGGACTATCCGTAATCCTTCCCTTATGGCTGCTTCACAAATCTGTGGAAATTGTTCCTGCATTTGCAAAGCAAGTTCAACAGCAATGGCGGCGTTATGGGGTTGATGCCGTCCCGCCAGACCGAGAGACAGATTCTGAAATGATGTCTCTCCACTTCTATAGTCGAGGGTCGGGTTCCAAGGTGAGCCTCCCGCACAAACATGATATTCCTTATCCAACAAACGCAGCGGAGCGCCCACTACCTGTCCTTGCTTTTCGATAGCTTTTAGTGCTGAAGGGTCTGTTACCCCTATAACAGCCGGCACATTCGCTTTAAGAATGCCCGCTTTTTCATAAGCAATCGCCGCCAGGCTATCCCCCAAGAATTGCATATGATCAAAATCAATATTCGTGATGGCAGAGGCGAGGGGCGAGACAATGTTCGTGGAATCAAAACGGCCGCCCATGCCCACCTCAATGAGCGACACGTCCACGTCCTGTTGGTCAAACCAACGGAAAGCAATAGCGGTATTCATTTCAAAAAAAGTTGGCACCTGCCCAATGGTCGCAGCGACCTCCTTGAACCACGCCACATTTTCACAAAGCGCTTCTTCATTCATAGGCACGCCGTTGATCAGAAAACGTTCTGTTACATCCAGCAAATGAGGACTGGTAAACCGCCCCACACGATATCCTGCACACTGCAATATGGAGGATAAAAAGGCCAAGACGCTGCCTTTGCCATTGGTACCAGCCACATGGATCACCGGGCGCGCCTTATGAGGCTGACCGCTGGCGTCCATCAAGGCGTTAATATTCTGCAGTCCCAGCTTAATACCGTGCAAAATAAGCGATTCCAGATAGGCTCGCGGATCGGTTTTTTTTGTGTCCACAATGAGGACCATAGTCGTTTCCCTTGTATTGATTACACAGCGGATTGTTTTTGATTAGATACGAGACAGGTGAGAAGCCGAACCAGAAAATCTTTCATATCATGGCGCGCAACAATAGCATCAACAAAGCCGTTTTTCAACTGATATTCGGCAGTCTGAAAGCCTTCGGGTACTTTGATTTTAAGTGACCCTTCAATTAGCCGTTTACCTGCAAAGCCCACATATGCGCCCGGTTCTGCAACAATAAAATCGCCGAGTGACGCAAAACTTGCCCATACGCCGCCGGTCGTGGGATCGGTGACCACAGCGATATAAGGCAGTCGTGCTTCGCGCAATTGCCGCACGGCATTGGCTGTTTTCGCCATCTGCATTAGCGCGAATCCGCCTTCTTGCATGCGGGCTCCGCCACTGGCTGTGAACACAATCATAGGACATTGCCGGGTAATAGCATCATCGACAAGTCGGCAAAACTTTTCGCCTACAGCGCCGCCCATGCTACCCATCATAAAGGAAGCATCCATAATGCCCAATGCCGCTTCAAACCCGCCCACTTGTGCCATGCCTGTTAAGAGTGCTTCATTGAGTCCTGATTGCTCCCGTGCCCTTGCAGCACGGTTGAGATAGGATTCCTCACCTACAGTGAAGCCGAGAGGATCGGCAGTAATAATTTCCCCATGCCTTTCCTGAAAGGATCCGGCGTCTGTGATGAGTTCTACCCGTTGCCGCGCGCCAATCCGTGCATGCCGATTACACGATGGGCAAACGCCAACGTTTTCTTCAAATTCTGCGCGATACACCAATTGCTGACAGCCATTACATTTGATCCACAACCCTTCGGGCATGTCAGTTTTGGTTTTCCCGCACAGGCGCTTCCGTTTCCGCGAGAAAAGCCCCATGATCTCTTATTTCCCTTCTACGATTTCGACCACATCCGGTTCAGGAATATTGGAAGGTTCATACAAGAGACGGCCGCAATGCTGACAGGCGTGTATTTTGCTATCTGCAAGAATTTCATTGACAATCTGAGGGCGCACCGCCATAAAGCAGCCGCCGCAAGACTCATCAAGGAGGGGCACCACCGCAGGCTTACGTACCTTGCGGATACGCTCATAACGGGACAGCAGTTCACCGCTCACTTTTGCCGCCATGGGCGGACGCGATTGTTCGAGGACTTTTCGTTCCTCGATGTACTCGTGCAGCTCGGTATCGATGGTTTCACATTCTTTTTCGATCTTATCCAGCTCTTTCTGGATCCGTTCACGATCTGCCTGCAGCGAAGCGTCGGCGTCGTCGAATTCAAGCATAAGCGCGATAATCCGTTCTTCCCTCACGCCAATTTGTTTTTTAAACAATTCTATTTCATGGAGAACCGCTTTATATTCTTCATTCTTTTTAACGCCTGCAAGATGCCCCTCGTATTTTTCAATTTGAGCTTGACGCTGTTCGATTTCGCGGCCAATCTCGCGCTGTTGCAATTGAATCGTTACGCAGCGCTCCTCACTGATTTTCAGTTCTTCAGCCAAGCGTTTTTTCTGGATGTCGAAGCGGTCTTTTTGACGAGGCAATTCC
Source organism: Candidatus Hydrogenedentota bacterium (assembly GCA_012523015.1). Taxonomy (NCBI): domain Bacteria; kingdom Pseudomonadati; phylum Candidatus Hydrogenedentota; species Candidatus Hydrogenedentota bacterium. Next base: position 10,032 of record JAAYJI010000072.1, on the reverse strand, counting down.
TGTTCACGCGCTTTATGTTCAGCTATATTGGTATCCAATTTTTGTAATTGTAGTAAATTCTGCAAATTAGTCAAACTCCGAAGGGTTGTGAATAAATAAAAAAACCGCAGCCTGAAAAGGCTGCGGAAGAGGCAAAAGCAAATGCCCGGCAAAAAGATACAGGTACCGGACAAAGGCACGGTCTGTTCACGGATACTTTAACGCGGTACGTGCCCCCCAGACAGGAGCTGCACACGGGAAAATATGTACCTGAATCATTCACCATGAATCTCTCTCAAGGAAGCGCATGGCCACTGCCGGTAAGGACAGCGCTGATGCTGCCAACTTTCAACTGTAGTTACTAACACGAGGTCACTACGCCTTCGACGCTGTCGAAGACCACCTCACAAGTGTCCAGTATATCAAATGAACCGAGGCCTCGGCAACGCCTCCAAGCTTCGTGCATTACGCTATATCTTTGTGATAATCCTGCAATGACCGAACGGTAGAAGCGCCCGAAAGCTTATCTGCAATACCACGAGCCGCAGCAAAAGCCGCGGAAGCAGTAGTAATATACGGAATTTTATAGCGGATCGCCGCTTTGCGAATATAGGCATCATCATGTTTGCTGTGCCGTCCGCCCGGCGTATTAATTACCAGTTGGATGCCGCCATTTTTCAACACGTCCACCAAATGGGGCCGGCCTTCACTCATTTTTAAAACCCGCTCACAAGGAATATTATTTCCCAGCAAAAACTCACGGGTCCCTTGTGTCGCTAAGATCGTGAACCCTTCTTTGGCGAGAAGCCGGGCCGGTTCCACAATCGCGGCCTTATCATCATCATCGACCGTGATCAGAACTGTGCCTTCTGTGGGCAGCGGCATCTGCGTCGCCTCTTGCGCCTTATAAAAGGCCATACCGAAGCTGGACGCCATACCGAGCACTTCACCCGTAGAGCGCATTTCCGGGCCCAACACAGGATCAACTTCCGGGAACATGTTGAAAGGGAACACCGCTTCTTTTACCCCGTAATGGGTGATTGGCTTGTCACTCAATTGCAGATCAGCAAGGGTGGCACCCATCATCAAGCGCGTGGCAAGTGCCGCCATGGGAATGTTACAGACTTTAGAAACCAAGGGTACTGTCCGCGATGCACGCGGATTCGCCTCAAGGATATACACACTATCGCCGGAGATGGCATATTGAATGTTCATTAATCCGATCACCCCCAGCTCTACAGCAATGCGCCGCGTATATTCTCGGATGATATCCGCGTGTTTAGGCGTAATACTGATGGGAGGAATTACACAGGCTGAGTCGCCGGAATGGATGCCCGCTAATTCAATATGTTCCATAATGGCAGGTACAAAGGCGTCTGTGCCGTCTGAAATGGCGTCTGCCTCCACTTCAATGGCATTTTCCAAAAACTTGTCGATAAGTATGGGTCGTTCCGGAGTTATTTCTACGGCCGCCGCAACATAGCGGCGCAGTGCGTCTTCTTCGTAAACAACTTCCATGCCTCTGCCGCCCAGTACATAGGAAGGACGCACCATAAGGGGATAGCCTACTTCTCCCGCAATGGCAAGGGCTTGTTCAAGGGTGCTAGCCATGCCCGAAGGCGGCTGCGGAATACCTAATTTTTCGATGATGTGGCGGAATCGATCGCGGTCTTCTGCCAGATCAATCGTATCCACAGTAGTTCCTAAAATGGGCACACCGGCACGTTCTAGTTCCCCGGCAATATTCAAAGGCGTCTGACCGCCAAACTGAACGATAGCGCCAATAGGCTTTTCTTTCTCGTAAATGCTCAGCACATCTTCCACCGTAAGGGGCTCAAAATAGAGACGGTCGGACGTGTCATAGTCGGTGGATACGGTTTCCGGATTGCAGTTGACCATGATCGCTTGATAGCCTTGATCACGCAAAGAAAAAGCAGCGTGGACACAGCAATAATCAAATTCAATGCCCTGACCGATACGGTTGGGCCCGCCGCCTAAGACCAACACTTTTTGACCGTCTTCCACCGCCGTTTTATCTTCGCTATTATAAGTCGAATAATAATACGCGGCATCCTCGACACCGCTGACAGGAACAGCGTCCCACGCCTCTGCCATGCCAAGCCCTAATCGCGCGTCACGAATGGTCTCTTCCCCTATATCGAGGAGCAGGGACAAATATTTGTCTCCGAATCCGTCTTTTTTTGCGCGGATCAACAGATCATCCGGGGGCAGCTTTCCTTTATGAAGGCGCAGCTCTTCTTCCAGCCCTACCAACTCCAGCATTTGTTCAATGAAGTAGGTGTTGATCTGTGTGATGGACACGAGCTCTGCGACAGTCGCCCCTTTCCGCAGTGCTTCATAAATCTGGAATTGACGCTCACTCGTGGGTGTGGCGATAAGCTTCAACAATTCTTCTTTGCTCAACGCGTTAAAATTCTTGGCAAAACCTAAGCCGTGCCGCCCATTTTCCAAGGAACGAATGGCTTTCAAAAAAGCCTCTTTGAAGGTCTTTCCAATACTCATCACTTCACCCACAGCGCGCATCTGCGTACCGAGCCGATCCTCGATGCCTTTGAATTTTTCAAAAGCCCAACGACAGAATTTCACGACCACATAATCGCCGGAAGGCGTATATTTATCTAAAGTGCCATCGCGCCAATAGGGAATTTCGTCTAAGGTAAGCCCGGCCGCGAGCAGCGTGGATACCAAAGCAATGGGGAAACCTGTCGCTTTTGATGCTAAGGCGCTGGAGCGGGAAGTGCGTGGATTAATTTCTATAACAACCACACGATCCGAGACGGGATCATGGGCAAACTGCACATTGGTACCGCCTATAACGTCAATGACTTCGACAATAGCATGGGCGTAGCGCTCCAACCGCTGCTGCAATTCCAAGGGAACGGTAAGCATGGGCGCAGTGCAAAAGGAGTCGCCTGTATGCACGCCGAGCGGATCGACATTTTCGATGAAACAGACCGTAATAATTTGATTCTTCGCGTCGCGGACGACTTCAAGCTCCAGTTCTTCCCAGCCCAGCAGCGATTCCTCTACAAGGACTTGTCCCACCATACTGGCGGCGATACCGCGTGCCGCAACGGTACGTAGTTCCTCTTGGTTAAAGACCATCCCGCCCCCGGTGCCGCCCAAGGTATAGGCCGGCCGAAGCACAACAGGATACCCCAGCTTGGTCGCGAGCGCTTCTGCCTCGTCCACGGTATACGCTAGTTCGCTGCGCGGAATCTCAATGCCGATACGGTTCATGGTCTCTTTGAAAGATTTTCGATCTTCACCCCGCTCAATGGCATCCAGCTTCACCCCAATAACCTTCACGTTGAACTCATCCAAGACGCCTGCTTTCGCAAGCTGCGAGGAGAGGTTCAAACCGCTTTGTCCGCCAAGATTCGGCAGCAAGGCATCAGGCCGTTCTTTGTCAATAATTTTACGCAAGGTCTCCACATTCAACGGTTCTACATAGGTGGAATCCGCCATGACAGGATCGGTCATGATCGTTGCCGGGTTAGAATTCACAAGAACCGTTTCATAGCCCAGACTGCGCAGCGCTTTACACGCCTGCGTACCGGAATAATCAAACTCACAGGCTTGACCGATAATAATAGGGCCTGAACCGATAATCATAATTTTTTGAATGTCGTCACGACGTGGCATAAAGAGCGTCCTTCCGAATGAGCCAAATGGGGAGTATTGGCAAAACACAGCTGTAGCAGGCAAGTATAGACAGCATTCGCCCGGCACTGAGCATATTAAACGTTAATTCCCCCCTCTATTGCAAGCTTCCTTCCAAAATCCACCTGTGGAGGAACCGAATAATACGCTTTATGAGAGTCTGAAATCAGCTGTCTGACCGATCTAAACCGGATCTCAACGATACAGTCAGTTCCTTTAAAAAGTTTGTTCGTTCAACCAAATGTTCTACATCATAAAGAACTTTTTTTTCTGCCTCAAACCCAAACGTGGTGGTTTTCAAAGTTTTTTCCAAGGCTGCTAAGCCTCGGTTAAACGTCGATTTCGCGCACAAACGTGTTCCCCATTTTACCACAAATATTTCCCAACTCATGAAAAACGTCAAAAAGATGATGCCAAGTAAGATCCAGCCGGAAGAGGGCACTTCCCCTGAGAAGAAACTACGCCCGAAAAATATAACCATATAAATAAAAAAGGCAAGGGGCGGAAGATTAAACAAAAAACGTAAGGGTTTTTTTTCAAACAATATCGTCCATCCCCCTTGTTTTTTTCCCAGTACGGCTTGAAAACTTTCTTGTTCAAGCTGGGCGATAGAAGTCTCAAAGTTTCGCGTATCCGTCAGCTCAGGAAGATCAAAACCATGATGAGCAAAGGAGGTCCGTATCTCTTGGCGTAACATCTGATACTCCTCAGTCAGATGATCAATGGGAGCGCTTTTTTTCTGCAACACCTCAATTTCTCTGGAAACACGCGCCGAGTCCGAAGCCGAGGATTCCGGATGCAATAAACGTCTCAAAGGATTCAACCGAGATAACATGCGCGCACTGTATGAATGAATACCCCATCGGGCATATAAGGACTGCGCGATCTTTGGAATCCTGTACGGTGCAAGGGCTTCAAAATAATTTGAAACGAATGTCACAAGCTTCTGACTTTCGTTGTCAATGCGATCTGATAATTCAACCAACATACCTGTTTCATGGTGGACACTGTTATAAAGATTCTCCACGGTACCGATGAACAATCCCGCCACATTAGCATGTTTAACGCGAGCGATCCACTCCAAATTCATTTCTTCTTGTAAAAATTTTTCCAGCTCTACAAATTGAAAGATATTTCCCTTAACAGACGGAGATTGTTTCCGTTTTAATGCATTCAGCGCATTGATGCGGAAGTAGTGCTCAATAACGAATCCCTCTTCTTCTAATTGTTGGAGCCAATGCTCTTTTATTGCCGGATCTTCCCGTTCGACGCGAGTTTCTACGCACACAATACCGCGTCGCGCACGAAAGGGATACAAAAGAGACCAAGAAGCTTTATCCAGATATTTTTCATTGTCGGCACAAAAGAAAATAAAATCACAATGTTCAAGCACCTGTGCCACAATGCTGCGGTGCGCTTCAATGACCGTATCCGTGTCCGGCGTGTCAATAAGTACTACTCGTTCCAGAGAAGAGCGTGACACGGAGCGTATCTCACCCAGTTTCGAGAGGAATTCAGGCATTTTCGATGAATAATAAACCGTGGGTATGGATGTGCAGGGACGCATTTCTGAAGTCTCGGCAATTTCTTCTCCTGCGATGGCATTGAGCAAAGTGGATTTGCCCACACCCGAACCGCCAACAAGTGCAACAATGACCGTATCCGCGGCATCTTCTTCTTTTTCTCGTATTTCTGTCAAACATTGCCGCAACGCTTTTTGTTTCTCACGAAAAAATGGCCAAGGTCCGTCATAAGCCGTCAATTCTTCAAAACACGCTATGATTTGGGGAAGATACTTTGACACAGATTCCAGTCCTTTTTCAGTTGTTCCAAAAGATCCGCCTCAAATATTTGGGAAAGATTTTCCACTGGCTTGAGTACCGGGTTCGTTATTTTTTCAAAAAGACAGACGGACAACCGTTCGCGCTCCCCCTGCTTCCAGTCATCAAACAGGTCAAGCCATTGATCGGCGTAACGCCGGCAAAAGCGAAGGATCAGTTTATCACCGACCGAAATCGCTCCCACAAATAATATTAGTGCAGGAATAAATCCCCAGCTCAAAAAAGTGAAACATCCGAATAACAGAGGAATGGTGAGCGTCAAATTCAGATCAAACATTCGCAGATATACGCGCTGCCACCGATGCTTGATCCACCATTGTCGCAAGAGCAGATCCATGCCCTGCCGTATTATGTCTGCATAGGATTGGTTCCGCCCTGAAAGCGCGTTTACGATGGCATCAACAGAATTGCTTTGATCCACCTTGAGCAATTCACGGTCTATAAGACTTCCAATCAATTTCCCCTCATGTCTGGCAAATTCTCTCATTTTATTTTGAAGCACGCGGGCCGTTTCACGAAGGCTATGATTTTGTGAGATGGTCGCTGCCGCCGCTGCATCGCCTTGCCTTTTACCTACTTGAATGGCCTCGTCCGGGAACAAATAATAGCGGAGGAGCCGTCCCACAAGAATCCCTATTCTTGCTATTCCGAAGCGAATGCCACGCATGAATGGAATGCGATGAGCGAGCAATTCTTGATACAAATAGTCTCCTGTTTTTTGGACAAGAACAGGCTTATACCCATCACTCAACTCCCCCGTTAATTGATGAAAATATTTCGATATTTCTTTTAGTTGTTCATAAAAAGATTGAATCCTGGATAAAAACCCTTTGCCTTCTGTATAAACAAAACCCAGTGTGTCTTGATAGACCTGCGCTTTAACTTGCCAAACATCCAAAGCCAAAAGATAATCCCAAAGACCTCCTTCCGAATCTACGCTGCGAATTTCTCGCACGCTTTTTGAATCTACATCATAATCTAAAGGTACAACAAAACAACGACAATCAGATAATCCGATGTCTTCCATAAATTCAGATAACTGCAACCGCGCTGTCTTATAATTATTTTCCGGATTGGCTTTGTTCATTACCGGCACAATGAGGCGCCCCGATTCCCGTGCCTGACGGAAAAAGTTCACCGTTTGTACATCCCGATATTTTGTGGGAGTAAGTACAGCGACAACCACATCACCGGCCGCGCGTATTTGCTCCGCTCTGGATTTATTCTCGCTCTCAATAGAATCCGTATCCGGCGTATCAAGCAAGGCCATGTGTTCGGGTATTTTTTCGGAGGAAGTTATCCAAAGCGTATTTTCGGGCATATCTTTGCGCAAAGGATCTTCAGGTGAAACCAAAGGATGTGCTTCGAATCCCGGCAGTGTGTTTCCCGTTTTCCCTTCCTCATATCGCTTTGTTCCGGTTACTAATACGGGAGACGACGTGGCAGCCGCTGTGCTGCGCACCATACTTTTAATCCCACCACTCAATAAGTTAAAGAGGGTTGATTTTCCCGTATTCGTCCCGCCTGCCAGTGTCACTACAAGACAACTATCTTCGGAGAATTCCGGCAATATCTTCTGCGATAAAAGACGCCGCCATTCTTGACTGTTTTGAAACAGCGTTTTTTGGATCGCAGAATTGGCTGACAATCGTTGCTCCAACTGCGTGACTTGTTTCGAAAAGTCAACTAGGGCCGTTAAGAATTGTTCTTCTCGGAGTTCTCTCACTGCCCCATAGGCATTCTTTTCTTTAGGGTTCGTCAGGTTCATTAGAGCGCCCATATTCAGCTCGGGTTATGATAAATTAGCAAGAAGTCAGCACGCTTTTTTTTCTGCCCCACGGAGCCAAAGCTGTTCTCATCAACCAACAGCGCACTTACACAAGCTCCCGTGTCAGGCCTTTGCCCTTTGCGAAGTATATTGTTCAATAAGAGTGGATACATCCTTAGATCCGAGTTGCAGGTAATCAAAAGACTCTTTACACAAGGTCAAAGCGTCTCGGTTTAATGAACCGTCAACAGTGGCGAGCTGGGTAGCGATAAACAGCAACTCTGCCAGATCGCGAAAAGAGCCCGCCTTACCCGGATCAGGATAACATCCCACTGCGGTAGCTATGCTCTCAGGAATGTTCCAACGGCGGCACAAAATAGCGCCTGCCTCATTATGGCACAATTTGAAGAGCTGTTCTTCTACTGCCAAGCGTGCCGGCCCGATAAGAGCCGGGTCAATATGCTTCGTCTCCTCTTCGGCAACGGCGGCAAGGGCATACACACCGATACCATGCAGCAAGCCTGCACAATAGGCCTCATTGGGTACAACACGCCCGCTGCCCCCGGCAAAGAGCGCAGCAACTTTAGCGACATATTGAGAAAAATGATTCCAAGGATTCCACAAGGATTCATCGGCCGTTGTATATTTCGGAAGCGCCATGGTCACAATGGAGATGGCCTCATCCACCAATAGGGCGACCGCCATGGGAATACTATTCACTTGTCCCGGAATACCATAGGCTTGGCTGTTGGCATTGCTCAATAATCTTGCCGTGAAAGGCGGTGTCTTTTGTGCAGCAGCGATAATTTGGCGCAGCCCAACGGCATCGGTACCCACAGACGCATCCACAAGATTCATGATCTTTGTTGGGACAGGCAGGGTGTCTAAGGCTTGGATTGCTTCGCGAAAATCAACGACTTTAGCCGCTGTAGCCGCTTTCTCTTGCGTCGGTGTTTCCGATTGTTTTTTCGGTGGAATCATAGTGCGCGTGATCGGTTGCGCTGTGAGCCCTCCCGGCTCTTTTGACTTATGCCGAAAATGTTTGTTCAGCGATATTTGGAATTCGCTGGCTTTACATAACATAGGGCGCAAGCGTAAACCGGAGTATTCTTCGACGGCTCTGATAGCCACCGTGTCCAGCGGACAAACCATGGCAACCGTCATGGACCGACCCAGCTTATCGATAGGCAAGACCCATTGGCTTGTGATGAGCTCGATGGGAATCAGGTCGGTAAGATGGCGATCAATCGTGAAGTGAGCAAGACTAATCATTGCCGTACCCGATTCCTTGGCAAGAAAAGCGTGCAATTGATCTTCTGTAATTATCTGCAGCCGTATAAGGGTTTCGAATATTTTTTCTTTACTCGGAACAAATTCTGCAAGAGCCTCCGCCGCCTGCTCTTCATTAATAAGTCCTTGACTCAAAAACAAATTGAGCAGCGGATCATTTTCACCTTGATGGGCTTGTGTCGACGGATCACCATCAGCGTGGCGTGATTTAGTGGGATGCCGATCTACAAGGGCACCACACCGTACACATTTAAATACTTGACTCTGCGATCCCGCGGGAATACGCATTTTTTGACCACAGGAACACTGAATAATGTCAGGATGGACGTCAGACAAAATGCCACTCCTTGAAAATATGTTGGCAATCTCAACGATTACTGCATTCCACAGCCCTGTAGAAACATCGCTGTGACTGGTCTCTAAAAATGATGACCCCAATAGTAATCCGAAGATTCCACCGTTCATTCGTATTACATCACAAAGTACTATAAGGTAAATCAAGCCTTTACATCAAGAAAAATATAACCTGATGATTTAGGGGATACCATCTGCTGCAGGGCAATTCTGTTTCCTCAGATAAGCGCTTTTCGACGAAACGGAAAGATGCACGCTGTTTTCAGGTGAAGAGGACAAGACAGAAGCAGAAATTACCGATGAGCACGATCATAAGGGTATGATGACAGGGCGTCATTTTTTATTCTATTCCATGATAACATGTTAAATCAGTACATAGGAATATAAGTCGCTTATGTCAACTCCTTTCCCCTTATTAAAAATGAAAGCGGCTGTGATTATTGCCGCCGTGCTGTCGCTCTGCTTCCCTATTACCGGCTTTGCGCTGACCATTGAGTGCGCCGCTGCACGGCTGACATTTGACGAAAGCCGGGGCAGTCTTGAGTCCTTAACAACGCTCAAGAGCGGTCATGAATACCTTGATGCGGACACCGACCGTAACCTATGGCTCGCTGTGCTGCCGCAGGAACTGGGCGGCGGCACCATAGCTCCTTCCGATGCCGGCGCCTTCCGTTGGTATCACGCCGATACAAAAGACAGCGGGCTCACGCTCGTTTGGGAAGACTTCAACCTACCGGCGATGCCCGAGTTTGCCGTCACGGTGACAATGGGCGAGCATGTGTCCATGCCGGCGCTCAGCTGGAAGATCCAGTTTTCAGGGTTGGAGCGACATAGTCCTGCAGTAGTCTATTTTCCGAGGTTGCCCCAAATTGCACGCCAAGAAAAGGAAATACTCGCGGTTCCTTTTTGGATGGGTGAGATGACGGATCGTGCCCGGTCGCTGCTGTCACCGGAAGCGGGCCGCGGTATACGACGTGAATTTCAATATCCCGGTCTCCTGTCGCTGCAATGCATGGCCTTTTATCAACAGGACGGTCCCGGTCTCTTTCTCGCTGCTGATGACGTGCAAGGGCTGCGCAAGGGTTTTGTCGTTTTTGGCGACGGCAAGGAAGGCAT
>JAAYJI010000071.1 GCA_012523015.1 Candidatus Hydrogenedentota bacterium | reverse complement strand
TTGCCGGAGAAAGGTCCGCCGTGGGCGACAATGAGGCGGCCCTCCCTATCGCCGCCTTTCCCCGAATCCCAGCACAAATCCAATTCGATGCCGAGGGGCACGCCTGCCGCCAAAGCATCATCCAAACGTTTCTCCCAACGACCTTGGTAGGGATAACAATTGTGTGCTTCAATGATAACCCGTTCACCTGCTAAGAAAGAGGGCGCATCTGTCTGCTCTGCGCCTGTGTCTAGAGAAAATGCAACAAGGACACCGAATAAAAAGAGAGAATGCTTCATAACTATAGCCCGGAGTTGATATTTATAAAAACAGTCTTAGGCTTCGGGCAGGGATTTGCTGAAGCCTAAAAGCACCAACAAGGTGATGGCAATGAGCAAGAGATCACCCAAAATACTGCCAATGTCTTCCAAGTTCGTATATCTTGAAATGCAGCCGCAGCCCGCACACCCGCAGCCCAAATCCATGGTTTCACCATCATAGACATAGGCGGTGAAGGTGGTGCTTTTACTTATTTCTTCGTTATATTCACTGTCGTCGCGCAATACATTGGAGCGGAAACAGCGGTTGTCGGCATCTATAACAAAGTCCGTCTGACCTCGGACGAGGATGCCCTCCACCACACCCGTGACTGCATTGAATACGGGAGAACCGGAATTGCCCTGATAATCATCTGTGTTGGCCGTGAAAAAGCCGTTCTTCGTGTTGCTCCTCACTTTGGTATTGCTGCCAAAAGCAATTTTCTTGGGCAGCCCAAAAGGATGACCAATGATCCCCACCGGCGTGCCCACGGAAACGGTCCCTTCCGTGCGCAGCGGCAAGGGCTGTGCCACGGTGATAGGGCGATCTACACGAATGATGGTGAAATCATAATTTTTGTTGTATTGGTGCGCGACAATCTCAACGCCCTGATAAATCTCTTTCTCAGAGAAGGTGAGCTTCGCTGTATCTCCATCTTTCATATGAAAACCGAAAATGAACTTGGTCGAATACAAATCGCTCTCATATTCAATGCAATGACCTGCCGTAGCGATCAGGTCTGTGTTCACGATAAAGCCGGTACACCACGCCGCTGTAGGCTGATCGGCAAAGGGTTCGTCCGGACAGGGAGACATGTTTTTCCACGTGAACGGCCGCGTAGAAAGGGTAAAACTGCCGTTTCCATTATCTTTCAAGACCGACGAACTGACCAAAGCACAGACTGATTCCGCCCACTCAAGCCGATCCACATTCCTCTCTTGGTATAGGTCGATTCGATCGTCTACCCCGTAAATTACCTTGTCGTCCGCCTGAGCTGCCCACATCCCTGCCAAGACAATCGCAGTCATCATGTATATCACTGCTCTTTGCAGGATTAGAAGTCGTTTCTTTAGATCAGCCACCGTGACCGCCTTTCTTATATAGTAAGGAAAGATGCACACCTCCGGCAGATTTCTCCTCTTCGGATGCGCCGCTCTACCCTAGAAGATCTTGAGGCAACACCGCATACTTTACGGCCGGTCCTGTACCCACAACGCACGATAGCTCAAATGCTGCATATATTGATCCAACAAGATGAGGGCGGTGAATGCTTCAGCCACCGGCCAAACCCGCGCCACAATGGTAGGGTCCCGTCGCGTCACAGCGCTTAATACGGCATTTTCGAGGGACACCTTATCAATAGTCCGTTGATCTTTGGCAATGGTGGGCGTGGGCTTTACCGCAAGGCGCAGCACAAGAGGCTGCCCATTGCTCAGACCACCGGTAACACCGCCGGCATGGTTCGATTCGAAATAGACTTTTCCATCCTTGGCGCGTATCTGATCGTTGTCTTCGGAGCCACGCATATTTTTGACGGCGTAGCCCGCACCGATTTCAACCGCTTTGATCGTTCCGATACTCATCATGCGGCCCAGTTCACCATCCAGCTTTTGGAAGACTGGCTCACCCATACCCACAGGCAATCCGGTCGCGACCACTTCGACCAAGCCGCCGCTGGAATCGCCTTCATCGCGAATCTCCAAGATCCGTTTTTCCATTTCGAAGGCGGCATCAACATCGGGACAATTCACAGTCGGGTGAATCCCGTATTCAGCGCGTATGGCATGAGCATCCAGGGGCCGTGCTGCATCTTGTATTGCAATCAACTGTTTCTCAAGTTCTGCAAGGACCGCCATTTTCTCTAAAAACCGCATGTCTTCGGTGAAACGCTTATCGTTAAAGATCCAGTTATAAATGGGGTCATAATCGCGTCGAACACGGCGGAATTGATCCACCATCTTCCTCGCCGTGTCAAGGGTCACCTCGCCTGCCGATATGCCGGCTGCTTCTTTCACATAGGCGAACACTTCAATACCGTGTTGTTTGAGAATATGCCGCGCCACAGCACCGGCAGCAACGATAGTCGACGTATACCGACCGCTGAAAAAACCGGCGCCAATACTATCATCCCATTCTCCGTACTTTACATAGGAGGCATAAGAAGCATGGCCGGGGCGGGGGGTTCTATTGGTCGATTGATACTGTTCTATATGTTCGAAATGACGGTCCAGATTCGGAATAAGAATCACCAAGGGCGTACCGTTCGTATGAGCGCCGTTAGCAAAGCCGGGCATGGTGTCCGCCGCGTTTACGCCGCTGTAAATGACCGGCACATCCGGTTCACGCCGCGGCGATGCCAATTCGCTTTGTCCCGGTTTACGCGTCAATAAAGATGCGTAAATCTCCGCCTCCGTAATGTGCAATCCGGGCGGGACACCTTGAAGATGTACGGTTAATCCCTCTTGATAGCTGCCACCCGCTACCGTGGTCTGAAACAACTTTCCATAACTACAGCCAAGCATGATCTTTTCTCCCGGATACCCTACGAATTTCACGACTATTATCGGCTACACATTCCTTGAACCTTGCACACGCGCAAGACAGGGCATATCATCAGCACGGTGTGCTTTCAAACGACAAAGGAAAATCATAAACTATTTTCGCTGTGCAATCAACACTAATGCGCTCAAAAAAAAATAGAGTCGGTCTGCTCATTGACACGAACAAACCGACCCGGAGATATGTAATCATGGCGACTCTAAAAACAACGCCATGCTATGAGCGGGCTGCTTATTTCCGATAGAGGGCTTTGAGATCTTCTAAAGTCATAGGCTCATAATCGGTGGCATGGCCTGCTTGGCCGAAAGCCTTCATACGCGCTACATAGACTTCATAAGCCGCTTCCCGTGCCGGTTTCAGATAATCGCGAGGATCGAATTTTGCAGGCGTTTCAATCAACACCTTGCGAATGGCGCCGGTCATGGCGAGACGGCTGTCCGTGTCCACATTGATTTTGCGTACGCCGTGTTTGATGCCGTCTTGAATCTGCTCAATGGGGATACCAAAGGTATCAGGCATATTGCCGCCGTATTGGTTGATAATATCTACCAACTCGCGGGGAACGGAACTGGAGCCGTGCATGACCATATGGCAATTGGGCATTCTGTCATGGATTTCGTGAATACGTTCCATTGCCAACTCAGGAGGCAGCATCTCGCCGGTAACGGGATCTTTCCGCCCCGACTTATACGCGCCGTGGCTGGTGCCGATGGCGACAGCAAGGGCATCCAAGCCGGTCTGTGCGACAAAGTCTTCCGCCTTTGCCGGATCGGTCAGATGATCTTGGACTTCGGCGTCGGTAAGGCCGGCGCCGTGGCCGTCTTCAATACCGCCGAGGCAGCCCAGTTCACCTTCCACTGTCACGCCGAGGGGATGGGCAAATTCGACTACGGAGCGCGTAACCGCCACGTTCTGTTCGTAGCTGTTGGGCGTCTTGCCATCTTCGCTGAGCGAACCATCCATCATGACGGAGGTGAAGCCCAGGGCAATCGCTTCTTTACAGGTTTCAAGGCTGTTGCCATGGTCAAGGTGCATCGCCACAGGAATATGCGGGAATTCTTCGGCTGCCGCTTCCATCAATTTCCTCAGGTAAATCATTTTGCTGTATTTAAGAGCGCCGCGGCTCGCCTGAATGATAACCGGACTATGCGTGTCGTTAGCAGCCTGCATAATGGCTTGAATCTGTTCCATGTTGTTGACATTAAAAGCGCCAACACCGTAACCGCCCTTGGCGGCTTCATCTAAAATCTGACGCATCGGTACGAGGGCCATAAATATTCTCCTTTCGGTTGTTTTGCATGCTATGAAAAAACGTCGGGTTACACACTGGCGGGAAGGAGGCTGTGCTTCAGTGATTGCGCGATAAAGCGACCGTGGAAGTACGTACTGAAGGGTTTATACAGGTATGCTTCTCCCGTGAGTATTCTACAACATGGGCGACAAAGGAGTCAAACCTCTGCGCGCCATCCTTAGTCACCGCCGGTGTTCCTAAGCGGATACGAGGATACGGACCCGAAACGGGTATAGGGATAATAACGAAAGACCACTTTACCGATAATGGCATCCAAATCGGCAAAGCGATGGTGAGCAGGCAAGCCCAAGCTTTTCATACCTAAATCTAAGACATCGCCGCTGCTGTCATCACTGATGTTGCGGTTATCGCCCAGATAAAAGAACGCGCCTTGCGGAACCGAAATAGGCGTTTCAATGGTGTAATCCATAGCTTCGTAAATATAAGGCTCAGAGGCATATTTACCGTTTAAGAACAGCGCGCCATCAACGACGCTGACCGTATCGCCCGGCAGGCCGATGAGACGTTTGACCACATACTCCCCTTCCTCCGACCAAACCACAATATCGCCCCGCGCATATTGAGGCTGATTAAGCGTAATGACCATGTCTTCCGGATTCAGGGTTGGTTCCATGGATCTTGAGGGCACGAGGAAAAAGCGCATTGCGCCTTACCCCATTCTTAGACCACGAACCGCCAAATTTAAGGTGGAATCTGTGTCTCCTGTTTGCGTGAAATGAGGACCTTGGCTGTCCTCCCTTGCAATGCCTTCGCGGAGCGTAGCCCGTC
>JAAYJI010000070.1 GCA_012523015.1 Candidatus Hydrogenedentota bacterium | reverse complement strand
ACCGCCACAAATAAAAGACGAATTCTTTGAAACTAACAACCCTTCATCATCAACATCTCTCATAATTCAGTTCTCCTTGCCCTCTACACTAATTTAAAGAAGGTGACTGTATCAAGGGTGTTGTCAGAGAGGGTCCGCCGCACCTAGGTTCCGCAGCGGACACGAGCGCCAAAGGCCTACCCCCCCCCCGCTGGTTCCTTACTTTCCCTTGCATTCTCGAATTCACGTTGGAACTAGGAAGTGCTTAGACGGCGTAGTCAACCAGAGGGCATCGCTCCGTATCGAAATCCCTTTTCATTTTCACAAGGTGTAAGCCTTATAATGGTATTGGTCAAATAGAAATAACAGTAAGTTGGGACTATGCTTGACCCGCACTTTAGGCTATAGGATTCAAAAACAATGAATAGCACAAATACTGCTCTTGCGCTTCATGGCGGCACGCCGGTTCGTGGCGAAGATAAACAATGGCCGGCCTGGCCCTTATACGATGATGCAGAACGGAATGCACTTCTCGGCGTGCTTGAAAGCGGCAGTTGGCTCTTTGGCGAAACGGTGAAAGCCTTTGAACGTGAATATGCTGACTTTCAGGGGGTGAAGCATTGCATTAGCTGCAACAGCGGTACCGCCGCAGCGGAACTTATTTTGCAGGCTTTGGGCATCGGTCCCGGCGATGAGGTGCTCGTACCGCCTTATACCTTCATTGCCACGGCAAGCGCAGTGCTGCGTGTGGGAGCAACCCCTATATTTGTCGATCTTAACGACCGCTGGTGTATGGATCACAATCTCGTGGAAGCGGCGATTACGGCAAAAACCAAAGCGATTATGCCTGTACATTTCGGCGGGCTTATCGGTGATATGGACGCTTTTAACAGCATTGCGGAGCGTCATGGACTGAAGCTCATTGAAGATGCCTGCCATTGCTGGGGCGGTCGTTGGCAGGGCGCCGGCGCGGGCGGCGTGGGTCATTGCGGTTTCTTCAGTTTCCAGGCTTCTAAAAATATTACGGCGGGCGAGGGCGGTGCGATGGTTACCAATGATGATGAGCTGGCGGAAAGGTTCCGCTCCTTGATGAATTGCGGGCGCGGACCGGCAGGCTCACCTTGGTATCACCATGTCAATGTGGGCACCAACGCCCGTTTAAGCGAATTCCAAGCTGCTATTTTGCGTTGTCAAACGACAAGGCTGGAGGAGCAATTATTTACACGTGCTAGAAATGCGTCGATTTTAGATCAACATCTTAGCGAAATCCCGGGGCTGACGCCGCAGCCCAACAGCAATCGAAACACAAGACGCGCCTATCATTTATACTGTTTCCAAATTGATGCGGAGCAGTTCGGTTGTTCGCGGGAAGCCTTTGTGCGCGCCGCGAATGCAGAAGGATGGCCGGTAACGGCGGGCTATCCCATGCCGCTGTATAAGCAGCCTGTCTTTGAGAATTGGAAAGGCTATGATTACAGCGGCTGTGTGTGTCCCATGACGGAAAACCTCTGCTATAACAGTGGCCTTTGGTTTGCCCATCAATTACTGTTGGGCACGGAGCAGGACATGATGGATATTGTGGCTATTTGTCAAAAACTGAAAGCGAATGCAGACAAGATTGACGTGTAGCGCTCTGCGCAGCCGCGTTTAGAGGCGCATCGTAAACGAGCGCGCCCCATCATAGCAATACAATTGAGGATACGAGATGATGGATGACGGAGTCGGAATCAAAAATATCAATCGTTTACTAAGTTATGCCGTGAAACATAGTGCATCGGATCTGCATATCACCGTGGGCAGTCCTCCGGGGCTGCGCGTGGATGGGGAAATGCGCTTTATCACCGGTGAAAATCTCAATTCTGATGACACGCTTCAATACGCGCGGGAGCTCATGAATGATCATCAGTATGAGGCGTTCTTAAATACCGGCGATATGGATTTGGCCTATGGGGTTCCCGGCGTGGGACGCTTCCGTGTCAATGTGTTTCGCCAGCGTGGCTCGGTGGGCATGGTCATGCGCCACGTGAAAGGCACGATTCTGGACTTCGAATCCTTGAACCTGCCGCCGGTCATGGCGCGTATCGCTGATTTCCCACGGGGACTGGTACTCATCACCGGGACAACGGGCAGCGGGAAATCGACGACACTCGCCTCTATCATTGATTGGATCAACGGACGCAAGCGCTTCCATATTATCACCTTGGAAGACCCCATCGAATATCTCTATACCAACAAAAAAAGTGTCGTGACCCAACGGGAAGTCACCATCGATACCGCCAATTTTCATGTGGGACTCCGTGCTGCTATGCGTGAGGATCCCGACGTTATTTTGATTGGTGAAATGCGTGATGCTGAAACCTTTCAAGCGGCAATTTCCGCTTCTGAAACGGGGCACTTGGTCTTCTCCACCTTGCACACGACCAATGTGATGTTAACCATTGACCGCCTCATGGACATGTTCAAAGCCGATATGCAGGAACAGATACGGTCGCAGGTAGCGCTGCAATTGCGCGCCTGTATTTCTCATCGGCTCCTTCCCGCTGCCAGCGGTAAAGGGCGCATACCCGCCACTGAAATCATGATCAACAATCCCGGTATTTCTCAGTTGATCCGAGAAAACAATATTAAACAGATCCCCAACGCGATCATCGCCGGCACAGAAGACGGCATGCAGACCTTTAACATGAGTCTTGCCGGACTGATCCGCCGAGGGCTGATTAAAGAAGAAGACGGTATGATCGCCTCTGATAATCCGGAAGAGTTGAAGATGAACTTGCAAGGCATCTATTTGAGTCAGAGCCGCGGCGGCATTTTGAAACGCTGATTCAACAGACTATCTATCCGGCGAATCATAGGGTGCCAGGACGGGATGGCGGCGGTGAGAAATCTTCGTGGTTTCCTTGCAGTTTCGCCTTTCAGAGAATAAATGTACAGCCCTAAGAGGCAGAGAATTTCCATGCGCAGTGTTTTACTCCAATTCCTTATGATTGCGTTCTTCCTATCAGGTTGCTTTTCATCAACGCAACGGGAAAGCAATGTGCTCCAAGTAGGCAATGGCGCTGAAGTTCAGGAGCTGGATCCCCACGTCGTTTCCGGTGTAACCGAACACCGCGTGTTGAGTGCTTTGTTTGAAGGGCTCACCGATTGTGACGCCGCAACACTGGCGCCCCTTCCCGCAGCCGCAGATCATTGGACGGCGTCAGAAGATGGCTTGCACTATGTCTTTCATATACGCGACGACGCCAAATGGTCCAATGGCGCCGCTGTTACGGCTGCCGATTTTGTCTATGCCTGGCAACGGATTCTTTCGCCCCGTCTCGTTTCAGAATATGCCTATATGCTGTATTGCTTGAAAAACGCCCGTGCTTACAACGAGGGGATATTGAAAGACTTCGAAGAAGTCGGTGTTCATGCAGAAGGGGAAGAGACGCTGGTTGTACAGCTTGAAAATCCGACGCCCAGCTTTTTGAGTATGCAAAATCATTTTGCGTGGTATCCCGTGTATCGGCCTGCCAGCGAGAAATTCGGCGCCATGGACGAGCGCGGCACAGCGTGGACACGCGCCGAGAATCTCATCTGCAACGGTCCCTTCCTGCTTGCGGAATGGCGGCCCAATGAAATTCTTTCGGTTCGGCGCAATCCTCATTATTGGGACGCACCAAACTTGCGTTTGACAGGCATCGATTTTTTCCCCATTGATAACCTTCAAACGGAGGATCGCGCTTTTCGAAGCCGGCTGATTCATATTACCAGCAGCATTCCCTTGCATCGGGTTGCTTGGTATCAATCCCATCGGCCCGAAGTATTGAATCTGCTCCCTTATTATGGCTCGTATTTTTATCGGCTCAATGTGACCCATCCGCCTTTTGATAATGCGCTGGTGCGCAAAGCTTTTTCGCTTGCCGTGAATCGAGAGGAGATCGTAAATAACGTGCTTAAGGGCGGAGAGCTCGCTGCGACCGCCTATGTGCCGCCCGGAGATCCTCGATACCCCGTACTGGATCTTTTGCACTTTAATCCGGAAGAGGCGAGGCGTCTCCTTGCCGAAGCTGGCTATCCCGATGGACGCGGATTGCCAAGCGTCGAAATCTTGTACAACTCCAGTGAATCTCATCGGACCATCGCAGAAACGGTACAGCGTATGTGGCAGGAACATCTCCATGTAGATGCGCGGCTCCTCAATCAGGATTGGAAAAGCTATTTATCCGCTATGAACACGCTGGATTATGGAGTGGCACGTTCCGCATGGGTGGGGGATGTGGTGGATGCCGTCAATTTCTTGGAATGCTTTCAAAGCGACGTGGGGAACAACCGCACGGGCTGGTCGTCGCCCGCCTATGACGATTTGCTCGCCCGCGCTTATGCGGAAGCCGACGAGGCGACACGGCGGGATTTGCTTCGGCAAGCGGAAGAACTGCTCCTTGAAGCTTCTCCCATTATTCCTCTATATTTCTACTCGTGGAAATTTTTGAAAGCGCCCGAACTCAAAGGACTACAACCCAATATTCTCGGTTATCTGCGGTGGAAAGACTTGTATTTGGATGAAGATGATGAGGACTAGATAAACCATGGCTTTGTATCTGCTCAAACGGATAGGAGAATTCCTTCCCACCCTCTTTGTCATCGTAACCATGACCTTCTTTTTGGTACGTCTTGCGCCCGGCGGCCCCTTCGATTCTGACCGTCGCGTTTCCCCGGAAGTACAGGCGCAGCTTGAAGCACATTATCATATGGACCGTCCGTTGCTGCGACAGTACACCGAGTATCTGACCGGCCTTGTGCGCTTGGATTTCGGCCCATCCTTCAGGAAACCGTCGCGTACGGTACGGCAATGGCTCTTTCTACGCCTGCCCGTTTCCATCGAACTGGGAATCTACGGCTTGTTCTTTGCTATCGTGCTGGGAGCGGCGGCGGGGATCATCGCGTCGCTGCGCCATAATCAATGGGTCGATCATGCCTCCATGAGTATTGCCATGCTCGGCATATGTGTGCCTGCTTTTGTGCTCGGTCCGCTTTTAGTCTTAGTCTTTGGGCTGTGGACCGATTGGCTGCCTGTCATGGGCTGGACTACTGCCGCCCATAAAATACTGCCTTCCATTACGCTGGGCGCCGCTTATGCCGCTTACATTGCGCGCATGACAAGAGGGGGGATGCTCGAGAGTTTGAACCAAGATTTTATACGAACCGCCCGTGCCAAAGGACTTCGTGAATACCAAGTCGTTTTGAGACATGCACTGCGCGCCGGCATTCAACCTGTCGTTGCTTTCCTCGGCCCTGCCGCAGCCGGACTCTTGACCGGTTCATTCGTGGTGGAAACTATCTTCCACGTCCCCGGGCTGGGTAGAGAATTTGTGGAGTCCGCTTTCAATAGAGACTATACGATGATCAGCGGCACCGTATTAGTCTATGCCGTGTTGGTCATGGGATTGAATTTGCTCTCTGATCTCGCCTTGGCTTGGATCGACCCGCGCATCCGTTCCCTTTAAGAAGGCTGCGTTTCGCTTGCAGCCAATTCTGCTTCCAAAGATTCGTGCAGCCCATTGAGCCGTGTTTCCACTTCTAATCGGGTTGATTCCACCGCTTCAGGCGAATCATCCGGCGGCGGCGGAACAGGCGGCGCATAGGCACAAATGATCCGTGAGAAAGGCTTTTGGATGGGGTGTCGGTCCCAAGAACTCAAGCGCCAACAGCGCTCTGCCACAAAGGCATTGGGCACGATGGGCAATTGTGTACGCGCAGCAAGTATAGCGATGCCGGGCTTTGCCACTCGTCGGGGGCCCCGCGGACCATCCAAGGTAAATCCGGTGATGGGTACGGTATTTGCAGCCTCCACTAAGGCAGACAAGGCGTCGTGACCGCCTCGCGATGAGGAACCGCGAGCGGCATGGATGCGCCAATGATGCATGACCCGGGCGGCGAATTCACCGTCGTAACTGAGGCTCGCAAGACCAACATAGCCGCGTCCACGATTGTGACAACATGCCATGACCATACTTTCATGC
Source organism: Candidatus Hydrogenedentota bacterium (assembly GCA_012523015.1). Lineage (NCBI taxonomy): Bacteria > Pseudomonadati > Candidatus Hydrogenedentota > Candidatus Hydrogenedentota bacterium. The sequence goes on along the minus strand of JAAYJI010000070.1, from coordinate 5,565 downwards.
CAGATGGCAACGAGACAACGACCCTGTTCGTTCAGCGTGTCTTCATACAAATCTCCGCCCCGCATCTCCACTTTACACGAACGAAAAAGCCATTCAGAGGTCTTGGCAAAAAGCCAAGGCAACGTAGCCAACTGTATGCGTTGACCCAAGGAAAAGCGGCGGGGCGTTGGAGACGATGGGGGCGTTGGACTTGTACTGTTCATAGAGATTCCAGGGCGCGGACTAAATGATAAACCAGACGAGTGTAGGGCACGGTGATTCCGAATTTTTCCGCACGCGCCAGCACTTCTCCGCTAATGGCTTCGATTTCAGTCTTTTTATGGTTGCGGATATCCTGAAGCATCGAGGAGATATTATCATCGCTTGCTTCACAGGCCTTTTCCACCAAGCTAGGCATATCGTCGGCAATGGTATAGCTTTCACACTGGGCAACGGAAGCCGCCTCTGTGGCAAGGGCGTGCAAGAGTTGCCGACTTTCTGGAGTTTCGGCTAAAGCGCCGTTTCTGAGGTTGAGGAGTGCGCTCAAGGGATTCATGGCGGCGTTTAGTATAAGCTTGTTCCAAAGGGCTTGTCGGGGGTTTGGGCTAAGGGTTGTGTCAAAGCCGGCTTTTACGAAGAGTTCATAAGCCGGTTCCGCCGCGCAGCCGCTCCAACTTCCGAATACGGTTTTGCCGGGCGCGACGTGACGGATATGACCGGGCGCAAGCCACGTGACCGCTTCGGTCGTTGTTCCTGCCAGTATCCGCGCGGGATCGTAGCGTTCTGCTAAGCGTTCAGCATTGCCTAAACCATTTTGTAAGGTTAAGATGGGAATATCTCCGGGCAAGTCTAAATCATCGGTGCTGTAAGCCTTTGTGAGGATCAAGATAAGACTGGTCGATGGAGGGATCACGGTGCTCACTTGCGGATGGGCGCGCCAGCTCCTTTCTTTTTCCTCGACCAAAATACCTTCACGGGCGAGAAGGTCGGCACGTTCAGGATTGTAATCGATTAGCGCCGTTTGGACGCCCCCGCGAAAAAGACGAGCGGCAAAGAGACTGCCCAATGCTCCGGGACCGATGACCGCTAGTTCTGCCATGGATGAGTGCCCCTTCTTTGAAAGCGCTTGATCATAAGGTCTTGACGAAGGCATCCGAAAAACCGGTTTTTGTGCGCACCGAATTCAGCGCTTTGGCCGCGCTCGCTCGGTCTGCATAGCCGACTACAAGAACATGATATTGTTGGTGGTTATTGGAGGTCAATACGACTACGTGGAGCCCCGTCTTTTTCTTGACATCGGCGCACAGTGTTTCCGCTTTCGTGCTCCGGTCGGAATCGCTGAAGGCGGCAAGCTGAATACCAAACTTCCCGTTCGACGGCGGCGCAGCAGTTTCAACAGCTGCCGCTTTCGGTGCCGGTGCGGGGGCAGGAGCGGGCGCAGGCGTTGGTTCAGGTGCTGCAGGCAGGGCTTGTGTCGGAGCGGGTGCTGCCGCCGCTTGCGGAACCTCGGCTTGTGCGGGCGCTGCGGGCGGGGGAGACGCTGCCGCTAGATCTTGTGCCGGGGCAGGAGGCGGTGTTTCCGATGCAGGCGGGGCCGTGATGAAGTTACCGGGCGTAAACGTGGACGGAGCCGCGCCACCGGTAGGTGAAGCCGCTGTTGTCGGGGCGGCGCTTGTATCTGCGTTTTCCGCGGCAACCCGTGCCGGCCTGTTAGAAGGAAGAGGATCCATAGAAGTCTTTTTCGGAACCATTTTCATGAACATGGTTTTAGGTGTTGTTTCTGCGGGATCAGGGCTGGTTACGGGACCGGTCGATGCTTCTGTTGTGGGAGCTGCTGCTGTCGGTGCCGGGGTTTCTGCGCCATCAGATTGAGGCGCTGCCGTCGCAGTTTCTTCTTGCTGCGCCGGGGTCGTGTCGCTCAGCGCCTCGTCTGTGGCGGGAAGCAGGGGAACAGAATAAGTCTCCGTTGCAGATTCATCGATTTCTTGCTCAGCTTTGGCTAGAGGGATATTTACGCGTTCCCAGGGGTTCATTTTTCCCACAAGTATACCTGCGCCGAAAGTGCCCGCCAGCGCAAGCAAAAGAAGGCAAAAATATATAAAAAGTTGCGTCGTCGTATATTGGGCTGTAACGACTTTTCGTTTTACGGCTTTAACTTGGTAATTATCATTGTGCATGACTATCGACATCCTTTTCTTCAGCGCCGATTTCCACGGATTCATTGACTGCGGCGGCTTCATCCTCGGCTTGCACAGCCACTTCTTCTTGGCCTTCTGCAGGCACTTCTTCTTCTTGCCCCTCCGCCGGTGCTTCTTGTTCTTGTCCTTCTACAGGCGCTTCTTGTTCTTGTCCCTCCGCCGGTGCTTCTTCTTCTTCCGGTGATTCTAAGAGCCGAAGCTTTTCCATGAGTAAGGCACGGGCATCGTCCATCTCCGCATAACTGAAATTCAAATCCCGCGTTTCAATCAGTCGGCTGGTCATTTTGTCTAAAAACAGGGTAACCCTGCTGTTATCGTCTCCATCTTCCGATTCTCGTATTTGGCGAAAGGCTTTTTGACGTTTCAACAGCTGCGCACATAAAAAAGCTTGGGCAATGCCGCTTCGATCCGTGGTAGCGGCGAGATCATAGAAGAGGCGGCGCAGGGGCGAGAAGCTTTCCTGACGTTCCGCTTCCAAGACGGCAGGATCTGTATACTGCGTTTCCCAAGAACAGAGGATATGGCGCTCGTCTTCTATGATACCGACACAACCCAAGCAGCTGTCTTGCCGTTGAAACGCCTGATCATCCTCCACAACAAGGGAGTGAATTTTCTGTTCATGGTTAAAAGCTTGTCCGCAGTGTATACAGATGGCGGCACATTTGCTGATCTTAATATCCATTTGACCCGATTGCTAGTTGTTTTGAAGGTTTCGTTTCTATTGGATTGCATCTTCACCAAAGGAAAGACTGCAACCACTAAATCTTGTGTTTAAAGGTAAATTCTACCCATCTTAACACCATAAATAGTATACATCATTTGGTGATAGCGGGCAAGCTCTATTATCCTTTTTTATTTGAAAGTGATGGTATAGGTACCTGTGTGGGCGTATTCGTTGCGGATCACTATGCGCTGCCTGTCGGGGTGCCACTCCCACGCAGACGGATCAAGGACTTGTTTGTTGAAGGTGACCTCAATGTCAGCGCCATCCTTGTTTCCCGGCGCCGATGCTCTATGATCGCCTGCATGCACACAAAGGAGATGTGCCTTAGGGACGCCGCTGAGCGTGATCTGTGTAGAAGCGCCTTCTTCTTGCACTTCCACCTGTAATTCTCCGCTGTTGTCGCTATGATGCACTGTAAAGTGTGACTTGCCGTGAGGGTAGATGATCAAGCTGAGATAAGGCGCCCAATCTTCATCACCGATTTTAGTATAAGCTCGTGATATGTTCATGGGGATAATCGCGCCGTCGCGGATAAAGACGGGGTATTCTTCAAGGGGAAAGTTGCGGGTGAAAGTAGTCGGCCCTTCAAGAACTTCTGCGTCGTTAAACCAATAACGCCATTGTCCCGGCGGCAGCGTGACGGTGCGGCTGAGGGAGTCTTCATAAATAGGCGCCACCAAAAAATCATCGCCAAACAAATAATGGTATTTCCCTTTGACCGGCTTCATCAGTACGCGCCCGCCGCGGTGTGCCTGAACAACGTAACAATAGATATAGGGGACCAGTTCGGAGCGGAGCCATGAAAACTCACGCACCAATTCCAGTTCCTGGGCGCTTCGTTTCCACATGCGCCGTTCGCCGTGGCCGCCATTCAAAAAGAAGCCGCAAAAGGTAGAGAATTGGGTCCATCGAATGTAGAGGGAAGGAGAGATATCCATGCCCCCGTGGTACCCGGCAATATCCGATCCGGGCAAGCTGTAGCCCAATTTTGCGCTGCGCAGGATGCAGCGCAGGGCACGTTCCAGCCCCCGTTCTTTATAAGACCACGTGTGTGTATTATCGCCGACCCAATTCAGGGTGGACGCATCGACGGGCGCGAAGCCTTCCGGATGAATCCATGGCAGCACGCTGTCAATGGAGCGGCCCATGGTTACAAACTCGGGGTTTTGCGTCAGACCATGCTGCAGTTCATCGCGGTAAAAGTGATCCATGTATCCGCGGGTTGTCATCCATCCGCCAAAAGTCCGTTGGTAAAATGCAGGCACTTTCCCGAACAGGTTCATGGTGAAATAGCTTGCCGTATCATCCAACTTCCACGCGTCCACACCCAGATCAAAGACTTGTTGCTGCATGCTGCGCCACCATGCCATGGCTTCCGGATTCGTGTAGTCGATTAGGCCGCCGCGGCCCTGCCACCATTTGACTTGATGTCCGTCTCCGGCCAAATAGCCTTTTGCTTTGGCTTCGTCATAAAAGGCTTGCGAGTCTTGTACGGGTGTAGAGGTGCTTTCGCTGTTCACCATGCAGGTCATCCACAGGGCGATACGGATACCTTGATCGCGATAGTGTTTGAAGAGTTCTTTGGGATTGGGATATCGGGATTCATCAATGGTGAAATTGTTGTTGATCATGGACCAGGGAGAATCGATTAAGAACGCTCCCACCGGGTAATCATGTTCCAAATAGCCGTCGATCATTTCTCTCATATAGTCAGCAGTCAAGACATCATCTTCCCAAATCCAAGGCTCCAATGCCCATGCCGGGGTAAGCGGCGGATTGACGTGTCGTTGATGATAAAAGAAGATGCCCCAGAGCGGAAAGGCAACATAAACATAAAACAACAGCACTATGAAAAGCAGAAAAGCGGCACTAATCTTCAAAAACGCTTTGAGCCAAGTTGGCATAGGTCTTTCCTTTCGAGGAGGCGTATTCTAAAACATGGATCCTGTCACGAGCACAAAGAACGCAGAAAAATAACGGGGCATGATTAATAGTATAACGTACCACCGATAGGATGACAATAGACAGAGTCTACACTTTCTTTTCTTTGACCTGTAGTAGATTGTAAACTATAGGCTAATGATTGTAACTAGAATTTCTTTAAGGAGGATTGCCGTGAAAGTCAAGGATAGCTATGCCAAACGTCGGGTTTCTTTTGGGATGTATTTCAGCCTCGTTCTATCGGTCTGCATGGTGTTGATGGTGTCGGTGACCGGGGCGGAAGCGGAAACAACGGGTTTTCGCGCAGGTATCGCCCGTGTGGATATTACGCCTGAGTTGCCTGTATCCATGGCCGGCCACTTCCAAGATCGTACGGCAACAGGCGTGCACGATTCCTTATATGCACGCTGCCTAATGCTCGATGACGGAACCACCAAGCTGGCTTTTGTCGTGGCAGATAATTGTCTCATCCAACAACCTGTTTTCGACCTCGCGAAAGCAAAAATCCAATCGGAAATCGGGCTTGCTCCCGAATGCGTGGTCGCTTCAGCAACGCATACCCATACGGGCGTTTCTGTGACCGGCGTTTTTCAAAGTGATCCACAGCCCGGTTATGACCGCCTTCTCGCCGACGGCATCGCGCAAGCCGTCATCGAAGCAAGTAGGAACCTTGAGCCGGCGCAAATTGCCTTTGGCACGGGAGCCGTCCCTGAAGAGGTCTTT
>JAAYJI010000069.1 GCA_012523015.1 Candidatus Hydrogenedentota bacterium | reverse complement strand
TCGACGAAGAGAGTCTACAAAGACCTCTGCAAACCATTGACACCACTTAGGATTCGCGAGTTGTGCCTGATCTTTGGGATGCTGCATGTTGGCGATTTCTATGAGCACCTTCGTCGGAATGACGTTATAGCGCAGTACACCGGGCAAAAAGACCTGGGTCTTGCCGCGGCGGATCACATTACGGATGGGGTCGCCGGCATCGTGCACCTTCAGGGGCGGGTTATGGCCGCGCATGCTGTTGAGCAGGGTGTTGGCGAAGACGCGTGATAAGGCCTCGTAGCGTTTGCGCTGCTCGGCGGTTGTCGTCGGTGTCGGGTTTCTTTTCACCTCTTCATAGTGCTGATATTTATTTGCTGTTGAGGAAACAGGATCTTTCCTATATTGTGCGCCCGGCACATAGACCATGGCACCCCGTAAAGTCTCATTAAATACGGAGTCGCAATGAATGCTGGCAAAAATAATTTTGCGGTCATCTACGCCTTTTTTGCGCTCTTTAAAATAGATGTCGTTGGCGAGATAATAGCGCAGGATGACGGAGACATCGCTGTCTTTATTCTCATAGTGCGGCGTTGTCGTAAGCCGTTCCTGTGTGTCATGACGGAATTTTGTGGCGTCCGTCGGTTTATAGCCTTGCGTAGGATCCAATACGGTCACATAGACGGTGGCTTGTGTTTCCGATTCCAAAATAGCTTTGATGCGGCAGACGATGTCGTAGTTGATTTCATCTTCAAAAAGAGACAGCGATTCAACGGCAGCACCGCGGTCGCGACCACCATGACCCGGATCCAAAACCACAACGACGCCCTGCAAGTCTTTCGAGTAAACGCGATCTGCCTGGAAACGGCGTTCCTCTTGGCGGACGGATTCATAGCGGCGGCGGCCCTCAGATTGGGCGGGTTTGTAGCGGTCGGAAAGCATTTCAACAGGGATCAGGATCTTCTGACCGGCCTTCATCGTATGAACATCTGCGATGCCGCTCTTTTTCGCGATGATATCGCAGGCTTCCAAAATATCTTTGTTCTCCCGATAGTCTGTAAAACGAACGACCACGGCAGAATAGAGACTTTCCCCTTGGCGAAGATAATAAACGCCTTGACCGTCAAGACCGCCTTCATAAGAGAGCAATTCGTCGGTGTTCCCATTTACAAAAGGAAAAGCAATGCCCGGTGTGGCATCAGAGGAGGCGGGGAGAATCGGAGCGCCGGAACTCGTTTTGATGCTCGCCTTTTGCGCTGTCGAAGGGGCGGGAATAACAGGAAGAGGGCGGCGCGCGTGCTCTTTTTGCATGATCGGCAATAACAAGGATTGCGGAACGAAGAGGTGGTCGCTGCGATTTAACGCCTTGGAAAGCCCGCGGTTTTCAGGTTGTGATAAAACCTTAGCGCAATGCTTCGCTGAGCCGGTTAACCATTCTGTCAGTGCTTCTATAGATTCGCCATTGGGCAGCGACGCAAAGCGGACCGTGTGCCACCAGCCCTGTTTATCCACATAATCCAAAGGGAATAATTGCAACAGAATCTGGCGCTGTACGTCTCCCTGTAATTGATGAAAAGGAATCGCCACCGTGCCTTTGTTCGCATAGGTTTGCCAAGAAATTCCGTCGGCGAGATATTTTTGAAAGAAATCCTGTGCGCTCCCTTGGGAAGGGGCAGTACAAAGCACGCCTATTTGCGCGCCCCCTTTATAAAAGGCTGATACATCGTTGTTGAGCGGTTCATGAGCGAGGAAATTCCCCTGACCGAAGGCATACAGAGAAAGTAAACAGGTAGATATAATGATGCCGTTTTGTATTGTGCGCGACACACCAAAAATCACAATCGCTCTCCATCACTGATTCTAAGCAGACCTTATGCCAAGGGGGACCACATTAGAATACTCTAGCATAAATTGTTGACAAATACAATATGTAGATCAGTAAAGCATGAGAAACCACTGTATGGTGTATAGGGAGAGAAAGTCTGCGCTAAAGGCGGAGGGAGCGCCGCACAGCTGCTTACTCTTCTTCAAGCAGAATTGAGGTATAGCGGAATTGGTTGTCGCCTGTGGTGCCGAACATATCGATCCAATTGGAGGGTGCATTACCGGCACGGGTCGTGGCGAGACAAAAAGAGCCGAGAGGATGTTCCAAAGGCACGGGAATCAGGTTTCTGTCCGGAGCGTGTGCGTGGAGAGGCATGATGTTGACGCCGCCCTCTTCGCCGGAAAGACAGATGACCGCGTACAAATGACCTTTCGCCGAAACCTGAAATTTCGCTTGGGATATGCCTCTTTCAGGCGATTCGGGAACGAGCACTTCTTTATGAACCGTGCCATTTGGATCAATCTGGGCAAGTATCAAAGAGGGATCGATGGATTTGTCCGGAAAAAACTTGTCCCGTAATAAAGCGTTTTGCACTTCGAAGCGGATATACAGAATCCACGCGGTCCCGTCAGAATCAATCCACAAATCTTGGTTCGTGATATACCCTGCTGTATCATCAACGGTGTCGATTTCAAGGGCGTCAGCAAAGGGAGTCGTTCTGATGTCCGGTCTCCAGGTGTAGAAGAGACGGCGAAACACATAATCCCATTGCCGCTCGGTTTGTTCGAATTTGTATTCACGCCAAGCGTCTACGGGCTCGACAATGTCGCCGATGGCAAGCATGTAGGCGGCAAAATCATGGAGCGCGGTCTGTGCGTAGCAGGAGCGAATCGGAAAGCTGACGCTGCTCGTCGCGAGGGTCTCCCCATCAGCCGATAAGAGACAGGCGTGTTCCACACTGGTTTTCGCGTCAATGTTGAACATTAACAGGCGATGATTTACAGGGTCAGAAGCAAAGCTGCGGTAGGAGTGATCTGTAAAATAAGGAGCATCTTTCCATTGGGGCAAGATGTGGGTCATGGTGTGGGGGGCGTCGGAAAAGTGAAAGAGCCGTATCCCCGGCAGACAACGGCCGTATTTTGTTCCTTTCGGTTCCAGAGAATCATTCACGTTGATCGCTAAACGATCCGGAGAAATAACGGCAAGAGGGCAGGGTTCACGCTGACGCACAGCAGTGTCTTCGGAAATCATCTTCCATCCCTCAGGGCTGTGCTTTAAGAGCCGCCATTTCGTATTGCATAAGGGCGGCGTGTCCGGATCCGTTTCCATGGCGCTAATATAAACATCTTCTCCCAAGCGCGCTATTTGTGTGCAGCCATAGGACCATAAGGGACCGGAGCCGTTATCCGGAGGAGTCAACAAAAAGACTTCAGACTCTTCCATTACCTTCGCCGTTACCGTTGCGAAGACGGCGGTGTTGACGCAGATGAGTACGGCGCAGCAGATGAAACTCTTTGCAAGACAAGACAGACGAAATGTCACGGGACCATCTCCTAAATTTTGCTGTAAATAGATTCTTGAGGCCTTCAAAGAACGAGAGGAAGATGCGCGGGCGCATAGTTTTAGTGATGCAGCATTTTCCCTTGTTTCATGGAAAGGTAGCCCGCCATGATATGACCGATAATACCGAAGGCATCTTCCACAGGCCCATATTCATCCAAGGTGGCGGGGATGTGAATGGAAACATCAGAGATGCCGATCATGGAGCCGCCGGTAAATCCGCATATGCCGATGGTGGCGGCGTCATGTTCTTTGGCATATCGGAGCGCACGAATAATGTTCGGGCTGTTACCGCTCACGGACATGGCAAGCACCACATCGCCGGGTTGCAAATAAACTTTGAGTTGGTTTAGGAATATGCTTTCGTAGCCGCAGTCATTGCCGAGCGCGGTTACGGTGCTCACATTATCGGTCAGGGAGAAGGCACGGAGCGCGGGTTTCCCTTCTTGGTAAGCGCCGGCAACCATATCATTTACAATATGCGACGCCAGACCGGCGCTGCCGCCGTTGCCGATGAGGTAAATGGCTTTGTTATCGTTGCGCGCCTTATCCAGAATCTCCATGGCTTGGGTCATGGCTTCTCCGCTGATACCTTCCAGCACTTCGGCGAGTCGGGCATTATACAGCTTAATATAGTCGGCGAAAGATTCGGCTTGATTAAATAATTCAGAAAGTTTATACATGATTTCCTCCGGATAAAGGTTGTTGGGTTTGTTGCGGTTTAAAAAAATAGGATGGATCTACACGAATTCAATACCATCATAGGATACATGCTCTATGGAGAAATAAAGTATATCACGATATCCAATGTTTTTGTAAGCTCTGTCTATGTCAATTGAATATGGCGTCATACCAAATTTAAATTTGATATTTATCATGAATACTATAAAATGTTGTTAATATTG
>JAAYJI010000068.1 GCA_012523015.1 Candidatus Hydrogenedentota bacterium | reverse complement strand
GGGCTGGTGTGTGTGAGTTTCAAGCCGACGGCGTCATCGCGGGATAGGGGTTCCACTTTCCAGAGTGCTTTATCAAAGCCGCGCAAACCACCATGAAGATGGTTTTCACCGTCATTTTTGGCCAAGGTATAGCTTTTTCCGTCCAACTCAAACTGTCCGTTGGCGATGCGGTTGCCATAGCGGCCAACGAGTGCCCCGAAAAAGGGATGCTCATTCACATAGCTCTGTAAGTGGTCGAATCCCAATACCACATCCGCCAGTGATCCGCTGCGGTCAGGGGTCCATAACGAAACAATAATACCGCCATAGTTGGTGATGGCCGCTTTAAATTCTGAGGATGCTATCAACAGATATAAGTCCGCTGTCTGTCCATCGGGGGTGACGCCAAAAGGTCGTTTGTGAATGGTCATAGGGGTTTCACTCCTCGTTGTATTCTGTGAACAACAGTTGTACACTTCTTTCGTGTTGGGGCTATTTTGGGCTGACACCTGTGCAGAGACAATGGCAAAGACAACCAGAAAACAAATAAAAACAATGCTTTTTACTGACTTCATTGAAATAGCCCTTCCGCTTGCTTGATATTTTTTAAAGTACATGGGATCGTATTGGAGTCATTATATACTCTTTAACCCTGAATGAAACAAACAGGTACTCCTCATAAAAAAAGAGAGCGGATACAGTATCCGCCCTCAAAATTAGGAAGAGAAAAGTTTATTTTTCGATAGTCTGGATGTGAATATTTTTGAAGGACAGATCCGTTGTAGGATCGTGACCTTGTAAATTAATGGTTCCGGCTGTGTTCACATAACCATTTTTACCGTCAGCAGCATCGCTATAGGGGCGCGTGTCAGTATAATCCGAAACTTGTAATTCGTTGACCCAAACAGCCATGTGGTTGTCAAGGCAGGTGATGGTCATGGTAAACCATTCATGATCGGTGCTGTTGACTTTGCGTGCAGCATTAAGTCCATAGACGCCGCCCGTACCGTAATCTACGGGTTTGGTACGGTCATTATTTGCCCACTGGTTGCGCACTTGCGACTCGTATCCTTTCCAGAATACGCCTACGGGGGTGCGGAAGAAGACGCCGCTGTTGAGGTGTTCACCATTGGAAATGATATCCAGTTGCAAGATAAAGTCTCTAAAGGTACCGGCTGTTTCAATTTGGCCGTTACCATCTTTGATATTTAAGGCGCCGTCAATTACGGAGAAGATTGATTTGCGGTCGGGGATGATATTCCAGCCATCCAAATTTTGACCGTTGAACAAAGAGCTCATATTGAGAGGACGCAATTTGATGCTTTTAATCTCGACTTTCGGTCCCCGCCGATCCTTTTCAAATTTTTGAAATTGGAAGGCAATATATCCGAAAGGATTGGATGCGGAGCAGTCAACTTTTTCGCCATTAATAGTAGCCTGTACATCTCCACCTAATGCGCGTATATTGACTTCTGCATAATCGCTCTTTTTATCTTCTGCCGCAAGATAGACAACACCGCCGCCGGACTCTAGGGCGTGCCCGGAACCGGGGGCTCTGAAAGCGATGGAAGCGCTGCCTTGTCCGTTGACGCGGAGTGTCGCCGATAATTCAAAGTCAGCGAATTGGGAGGTGGTAATCATACTTCCACTATCCCCTTCGGTAAGTAGAATTTGACCGCCCTTGACTGACCAGTTACCATTACCGACGATATTCCATCCGTAGAGCGTCTCACCGTCGAAAAGATTGATCCACTTGCCCTCAACGGCATCCTGGGCCATAGCGCCGCCGGCACAGAGAATGAAAAGTGAAGCGAATACAGCACTCAGTAAAGATCTTGGTTTCATTGTTTTCTCCTTAAAAATTCTGGAATCGTTTTATTGGGAAGGGTGAATTTACTATCTTCAACTGTAACGCAAAAACGGTTGATGATGCAAAAAATATTATCCAATCCTACAAAGAAAATCCATTTGGGTTGTGATACAAAAGTATCTGACCTTATTTAACAACAAAGTTGACCATTTTTCCCGAAATATAAATTTCTTTTATGATCTGTTTTCCTTCAAGATGGGGCGCCACTTTAGCATCGCCTTTAGCCGTGGTAAGTACTGTTGCTTCATCGGCATCATGGGCAACCGTAATCTTACCACGTAATTTCCCAAGTACCTGCACAGGAATTTCAATTCGTTGTTCCACCAACAAATCTGCATCAAAAGTGGGCCAAGGCGTATAGGCAAGTGTCGTATCATTGCCCAAACGCTGCCACAATTCTTCGCCGAGGTGGGGGGCAAAAGGCGACAAGAGCAGTACAAACTGTTCCATAGCCCCGTGATCCAAACTTTTGGCTTTCATGGCATGATTGAGAAATTCCATCATGCGCGCAATCGCTGTATTAAACCCCAGTGATTCGATATCTTCGGTCACGGCCTTAATGGTTTTGTGCAGCTCGCGAGTCAAATCGGCATCTTGTACATCAGCACGGATGGCGGGGTTCAGTGTTCCGCTATCGGTGATAAAAAGCGACCATACACGACGGAGAAAACGAAATACTCCTTGAACCCCTTCATCGGTCCAAGGTTTGTCCCGATCTAGGGGCCCCATAAACATTTCGTAGAGACGCATGGCGTCGGCGCCATATTTTTGAACCACGTCATCGGGATTGACAACGTTATACCGTGATTTGCTCATCTTCTCAATTTGAGTCTCAACGGCTTGACCGTCTTTTTTCAATACCCAGGTATCGCCAACACGGTTGACTTCTGAAGGATAGTAATATTTGCCCTGAGCATCCTTGTAGGAGTGGGCCAAAATCATGCCTTGATTGAAAAGCTTGGTGAAAGGTTCAGAGCTGTGCACCAATCCGGCATCATACAAAACTTTGTGCCAGAATCGTGAGTAAAGAAGATGCAATACGGCATGCTCAGCACCGCCTATGTAGAGATCCACAGGCATCCAATATTTTTCCGCCTCTTCCGACCAAGCGGCATTGTTGTTTGTGGGATCGCAAAAGCGTAAGAAATACCAACAGGAGCCCGCCCATTGGGGCATGGTATTCGTTTCCCGTTGTGCGAGCAGTCCGCTTTCCGGATCGGTGGTGTTGACCCATTGTTCTGCTTTGGCTAGGGGCGGCGATCCGTCGGACGCAGGGCGATAATCGTCAAGAGCGGGGAGGAGTACGGGCAAGTCTTTCATAGGGATCGTTTTGATCGTACCATCTTCCAAACGGATCAAGGGAAAGGGTTCGCCCCAATACCGTTGACGGGAAAAGAGCCAATCCCGCAATTTATAATTGATGGTTCCACGGCCAAGCTCCCGTTCTTCCAACCACGATGTAATTTTTTTCTTGGCGTCATCTACCTTTAAGCCGTTTAACAACGATGAATTCATCAAGACGCCGTCACCGGCCCATGCTTCCTTGCTAATATCGCCACCGGAAATAACCTCAATGATGGGCAAATCAAAGGTGACCGCAAATTCGTAGTCCCGTGTATCGTGTGCGGGAACTGCCATAATAGCGCCGTAACCATATTCTGCCAGCACGTAATCAGCAATCCAAATGGGGATCTTTGCATCATTGACGGGATTCACTGCGTAAGCGCCTGTAAATACGCCCGTCTTGCTATGATCTTCTTTCATTCGATCTTGAAGGCTTTTCTTGGCGGCCATTTCCACATACGCATGAACCGCTGTCTGTTGATCAGGCCGCGTAATTTCATTCACAAGGGGATGTTCCGGCGCAAGGACACAGTAGGTAGCGCCAAAGAGGGTATCCGGACGGGTTGTGAACACGGTAAATTCTTCACCGCTGTCCGCAACAGAGAAGAGTACGTCGGCGCCTTCGCTGCGGCCGATCCACTCACGCTGCATCGCTTTAATGCCTTCCGGCCAATCGAGATCATCCAATCCGGCCAAAAGCGCCTCTGCATAAGCTGTTATTTTTAACATCCACTGGCGCATGGCCTTTTTCTCAACTGGATCGCCCGTTTCCACGTACTTACCGTCTTTCACCTCTTCATTGGCTAAAACCGTGTTCAGTGCAGGGCACCAGTTAACCGGCGCGTTCACTTCGTAGGCTAAGCCCCGTTCAAAGAGAACGGTGAAGATCCACTGGGTCCATTTGTAATAATTGGGATCTGTAGTATTGATTTCGCGGTCCCAGTCATAGGAAAGACCCAGCCGCTGAATTTGATTCCGGAAGGTCGTACAATTCTTATCAGTGATAATGGCGGGGTGTTCTCCGGTACGGACGGCGTGACGTTCTGCCGGCAAGCCAAAAGCATCCCAGCCCATAGGATGGAGCACATTGAAACCGCGCATACGCTTGTATCGGGCAATAACATCGGTGGCTGTATAGCCTTCAGGGTGCCCTACATGAAGACCGTCACCGCTGGGATACGGAAACATATCCAGTACGTAATATTTGGGCTTGGTATGGTCTATTTCAGATTTAAAGGTTTTATTTTTCAACCAAAATTCTTGCCATTTACCTTCAATAAATTGATGATCATAGGTTGCCATGTTCATGCTTTGTTTGTCTCCGTGGGTAAATCTTTCGGGCTTACTTCGCCGCCCGTTGCGCTTGCTGCCAATTGGGAAATTTTTTCCTCTATCTCTTCGGGAAAACTCAGCAATTCATCAAGAATAGCGGCGACACGTCTGGGATCAGCATGCACCAATTCTTGAACCATCCGCAAAATGAGGCGTTTCATGCGTGGGGTTCCGCTAGAGAAGTCAGAAAAAATCCGGTCTAAATGGGTAGCATAAATATCAAAAATACGCCGCTCATTGGCTTCCATTTCCGTTTGAGCGGACTCTACATAGGGATACATCCCCGTTTCTTTCCAGTATTCCAAAAGGGATTGTGCGTCTTCTGCTTCACGCAAAGCGAAATGCTCACGAAGCTGCGCACGGGCGGCATCTAAAATCTGTCGCAGGTCGGAATACAACTCACCTGCATATAACAATCCCTGTCCGTCAAGGGTCGCAATATGATCTGATTTGACATAGGCAGTATAACTGAAACCTCTAAAATACAAACGAGGCAAGGCGTTGATTCGCATAAATCCTTGACCGTCACAGAGTACAACACCTCGTTTACCGGGACGATTCCATTCAACCACATCCATGGTACAGGTAATTTTTTCGCCGTTTTCCATTACCATCGGCGCTAAGGTGTAGGAGCTGAATCGGCTTTCTGCATTCCTAGAATCTAAAGGAATGCCGTCATAAATAATTTTGGTATCAGGATACTGGCGTAAATACAACGCGAAGATGTTGGTCACTTCTTCCATCGCTTTAACGCCGCGCAAAAGATCGGCAGTCTTCTGGCTTTGAATAATCTCTACCGTCATGCCTGCAGGGTTATCTACATTTTCTTTCAGCTTGTCCACTTGAAATGTTCCAAGTGTCTCAGCACTACCCGATAACGTGAACGAATGATTCTTCCCGGACTCCGTATAAGTGGAGTGCCAGTGAACGTTATTTCCTAATGAAAACGCACGAAAACGGCCCTTGCCAAATTTACCGTGTAATTCCCGCTTACGCTGTTGCGTCCGTTTTCCCTCACGTTTCCACGAGCCTTCGAGGTTTCTAAAGACAGAAAAAGCTTCCTCGTAGGGAAGACCATGACCATTATCAACAATTTGTATTGCTTCTAATCCTTGAAGCGCATTCTCCACGAACTCCACACGAATTTCAGTCGCTTCCGCGTCTAATGCGTTCCAGATGAGCTCTGCGAGTGCCGCCATCGGTTTGGTCTGTGCCAAATTTTCCAGGTGGTCATCACGAACTTCAACTGTGATAATGTTCACTTGTTGATCTCCCACGAATTTGAAATATACATTGACAAATAAAAACCCTTCCCCCACTGTGTAAAGCCCTTATCTTGCCTCCACGTAATAGAATATACTATTGGATTGATAAATATAAGGGCGATCAATAATATCACGCTTTCTGATGGCTGGACAAATATAAGTGTCTTAGGCTGCTTGTCCAAGTTTTGAACTTTTGATACACTAAAGAAATAAGTTCTGCCCCATACCTTACCGGAACATCATTTTTTTTCTCAAAATCCCAAGCTTAGGTTTTTATAATGTCCTTCATTGATATTCTACAATTATGGCCGCAAGAAAGGATTGCTGATCTTTACAATTCGATTTCTTCCGAGCAAATAGAAGCTTCTATTTCCCGAGAACACCGAGACGTGACAGATCTCATAGCCCTGTGCTCGCCTAAAGCTATTCCTTTTCTGGAAGCAATAGCGCAACAAGCCCAAACGATAACGCGCACGCGCTTTGGGCGGACCATCAGCCTATACGCGCCCATTTACCTATCCAATGTATGCACGGCAAATTGTGTCTACTGTGGATTTTCTGCGGCTCACAGCGGGACTTCCCGTATCACACTGTCTGAAGAAGCTATTGAAGCTGAGTGCGCTGCTATTGCCAATATGGGTTATCAAAGTGTATTACTCCTCACTGGCGATGCGCCTATGATCGCCTCACCCGCGTATATCGCCAAGGCATGTTCCATTGCGCGCAAATGGTTTGCCTCTGTCGCAGTGGAAGTCTATTCCATGGATACTGACGACTATAAACAACTGGTTCAAAATGGTCTTGACGGCGTTACGCTCTACATGGAAACATATGACAGGGATACCTATACGAGATTACACCAAAAAGGGCGTAAAAAAGATTATCTCTACCGCATGGACACTCTGGAACGGGCAGGTCAGGCAGGTGTGCGCCGCTTAAGTACAGGCGTGCTTCTCGGCTTATTTGATTGGCGTATTGAGGTTGCATGGCTCGCCCTGCACGTTGAATATCTTCAAAAACATTGCTGGGAGAGTGCCGCTTCTATTTCTTTTCCTCGTTTGCGCCACGTGCCGGGCGGCTTCGACATCCCCACGCCCGTAAGCGATGTGGATTTGGTTCAGATGATGGTAGCCTTGCGTTTACTCTTTCCCGAAGTGGGTTTTAATCTGTCTACACGAGAACCTGCTGCCTTGCGTGATCGGCTTTTAGCTTTTGGCGTCACGGCTATTAGCGCGGGATCCAGCACACGGCCCGGGGGCTATTCCCATCCGGAAGATAATAATTTAGAACAATTTGAAATCGAAGACACCCGAAGTCCCGCAGAGGTGGCCGCCATGCTGGTGCAGGCAGGATATGACCCTGTTTGGAAAGATTTTGATCAAGCTTTTTTTGAGGAATGAGGACGACTGGCTGAAAGATCACAATCAACTGAGTAAATGCCGATCATTCGCCGTCGCGCTCTTTCACGCAAATCAGTTTAAAATATGCATTCAACAAGGCTTCCCGGATGGTGCGCCTTGCCCCAGCTCTAAAGTGAAAATATTCTTTCGTTGCTGCAGTAATATTTGAAGTGTTGACAGCGGCAATTATTCCACCCGTTTGCCAAAGTTCACAACGCAGAGGCCGCGCCAGCGTAGCCAGTAATCGCAACTTGAGGGTTCCAAACCGCAGAATAAAAAGTTCAAAGTTTTGGATTCGTAATTGTCGCACTGTGTTAAAGAAAAGACCAAATAGAAGCAAGCGCAATGGAGACAATTCCAAGGCTAAGATTTCATTGGCATCGGGCATATCCGCTGCTGACAATCCGGCTCTGATCGGTACAATAGCCGTGATATGCGCATCGGGATGACGCCGGCGCAAGGCTTTTAAAAGAAGAGTGTGTTTCTCTGTGGCATTCAATAAAAAGCCAATACGTAAAGCGGATGTCATCGTACTGCAGCCTCCAAAATAGGGGGATAATGGGTTTGGATAACTTTTTTCCATTCATAGATATCTTCGACCCGCTTCCTGCCGGCATCTCCCATCTGACGCCGAAGCGCAGGATCATCAAGCAACTTGCACAAGCAGCGAGCGAGTTCTTTGGGCTTACCCCTCCTAAAGATAAAGCCTGTTTCTTCGGGTACAACGATTTCTTTTAAACCGCCAACATCAGAGACTACACAAGGTCTTCCACATGCCATAGCCTCCGTAGCCACCAGTCCAAAAGGTTCCTCCCAACGTGACGGCACCACACAAATATCCGATTGGGTGTATAAGCCTCGTGCTTTTTCTACATCGCACCAGCCCAGCTCTTTAAACCAAAGATAATTCCATGTGGTACCCTCTATGGTAACTTGAATTTGGAAATCCTGTCGCTCACGCCAGAGTATTTTTCCCGCCGCCATTAAGGTATCCAATCCTTTGGTTCCATCGTCGGCGCGACCGGACATGAAAATAACGGTTGGCTCTGAAGCAGGCTTCTCTTCTAAAGGAACATAATTGAAGTGTTCAAGATGTACACCGCCGCCAATGACATGGACGTTTTTATTGAGATTTCCTAAAAGTCCCTTTGTAAAATGATTGTAGACAATGACGGCTTTGCTGGAGCGAATAGAGTCGACGAGCACTTTATAATATTCCGGCGTCCATGCACGGGTCTTCTTATATTCAAGCGCATACCCGCCTACTAAGCTGCTTTTAAAAACACGGTGCATCCCGCGTGCAGTACAGCGCCTGCAGGCGTTGGGCGTGCGCAAATAGTTTTTGGGGCAGGTCTTTTTTTTCCAATAGAGCCGATAATCTCTGGGACAAAAAGGTTCGTAGGCATAATAACGGATGATTTGCGGATAATGAGCCAAGGCCTGCATAACGAAAGGTTTCATAAAAAAACCAAAACACTGAAAGACAACATCAGGCTTCCATTCATCAACGACCGTACAAAACTCCATTGACAAATGCCGGGGATCTGCATCATTTCGGTCATAGGCTAAGGCTGTCGCCGGGAAGGGAAGACGCTCCTCTTGAACGGCTTCTAAAAACCAATTGTCTTTTTCTTCCGCATAAAACAAATGTACCTCATGACCAAGCTCCTGCAATCCGGTCATCGTATAATACAGATCAAGGGGCGCACCGCCTAAAGGGGGCCATGAAAAAACCAAGTCAATAAATGCTAAACGCATATGAAATATTTATCCTTTTTAAGTGGAAATACTAGGGCTGTTAAAAATGCCTTTCAGCTCCAAGCCACTGGCTTCCTGAGTGGTCCAAGTGAATCGCCAAGGTATCCAAACGATATTCTTGTCCCACATGTTTTCTTAAGTTAATGGCGAACTCATAGTCCGCACCTTGGAAATGGTCGTACTCTGGATAACGTACTGTTTGCAGACATTCACGATCGAAACACTGAAAATAACCTATCGGTACGCCTAAAGCCTCATTTTCGCGAATTTCATTAGCAGCAGTCAATAGCTCGTCCCAGGCTTCCCAAGGGTGTATTTCGCCTTGAAGTACTTGGGCAGTCATTTCTGCTCCCAATAAGGCACGGCCGCGGGTGGCGATGAAGGCTTCATGTTCATCCATCTTTTCCAGCATGGAAAATAGCGTTGGAGGAAGCAGTGTGTCCGCGTCAAGAAGGACGATTCGCGAACCCGAAGCATGATCCATACACTGATTGAGAACATATCCTTTTGAATGACTATTCTGTCGAGGGAATGGCGCATGAATCAGGCGCAGCTTGGGCTGGGTCAGATGCAGGCTATTTAACACATCTTCCGTAGCATCAAGGCCGGGCACATATCCGACAATAACTTCCAATTTATTTATATCGAACTCGCGTTGATGCGCCAGACATTGAAGCGCCACCGAAAGACGCCGCGCAAAACGCGTGCAAAAAACAACAACAGAATAAACCGGGGCCGGCTGTTGTGATAGAGACTCCACTAGATTTTTCCACAAACGGGGTGGAGAAAAGGTGATGCGCTCATCAATATCCCACGCCACAATTCGCAGCCGCACATCCGTGGGAAGACGGTGGGGCGGAGGGTTACCTCCGGGCAATAACACCGGTTCTACAGGGACACCATCACGGAGCAAAACATAATGACCCTCTTTATTGGCAAAGAGAGTCAGCGTATGGCGTGAATCAATCATAGGACAAAGAATATCGCAATATGGCGCTACTTGAAAACCAATTAATTCCGCAATACCACCACCTACGGTTACGGTAATCATAAAGGGGGGTTCTAATTTATCTAAAAGCGTGGACACACGTTTTCCCGGAAGTGCGGTCACCCAGGAAATAGCGCCATATTCCGGAATTACAAAAGCCTCGTCTGTTCCCCATTCTTTTTCGCCATAAATACGGGTGGGTTCCGTCGAACATAAAAATTTTTGGGCTTCTGAAGCTAATGAGGATTGATACGCAGCCTCTTTGTTTAAATACGCTTCAAATTGATCGCGATAATAGGGGAATACCATATCTTGATCGCTTTTATCAACAGTTGTTTTAGAGAGATCCTTTCGATCAAGGGCTAACAATTTTAAGGCGCGATCCTCTTCTTCAGCTGTGAAACTTCCTCGGGTGTTATCTTGAATCTCAGAACGGTGCGAAGATGCGATTCTATTTCGAAGCAGTCGTGTTTGAAATCGAGTACGAAGCCAGCGCGTGATTGACATAAAACTTTTATAAAGAAAAGGGAAATAAACAAATAATTTATTTATTGATCGACGGGCAGTCAATGATATTGAAAAACCAGCGCTCTTCAGGGCAAGAAATAAAATTACACGGGCTTTTGAGGGAGACAAGGAAAAAAGCCGCCGGGCGAAAGTAAATGCTTTTTGATTGTAATGCAGATGATTATATTGATAAGCGCGGGTACTTTGGGTATACGCCGCGGCAGTGTCTGATAGAAAGCGGGGGGGAATTCCGACGAAATTTAATTCCATATTTCGGGCGGGGAGTGTCGCGGCCAAAAAATCGCAATAATCAAGTACAGCCTGTCCATCCCGGGAAGATGCACATTTCTCCGCCTCATGAAATGGATCCTCCAATAAAATGGTCACCGAACGTACGTTATATTGAATGAACAATTTGACGTGTCGTTCTGCATCCACAGACCCGCCGCGCGGTAAAACCATTTGAAGACGGACTGAAACACTCAGATCAAAACAAGCCTTAAGCCATAAAGCGAAATCAGGATGATCCAGATCGGAAGGGCATAAAATAACATCGTTCAAGCCCTCCAGAACGGCTTCGGCCAAGCCCTCGGTGGAACCCATGGCGTTGCCGCGAAGGCTAATCAGACCGGCGAACTCGCGTGCGTAACGTATGGTGGAGAGAAGACCGGGAACAATACCATTAAAGCTTAAAAAATCCATCCTTTGGCACTGCAACACACGGCTCGTATACGCCGCCCAACGATGGTAGTCTTCTTCACTAAAGCAATGGCCTTGTTTATTATGCGCCAAAATAAGCCCACGATTGGGGAGAAAGTGCAGCGGCATGGCAGCTGACGCAGTCATAGATTTTTGAAATTGATTCTTCGTTTCTTTTCTAAGAGAATCGCTATTGAGTTTTTCGTCCATAATGTGCCCTAAATGTTTCTTCAAATTTTCATTGGGAATACTCAAAAAAAAATTGATGCGGCAACACTGCAATTTTAAAAGAGTTTATGAAAACATTTGAAGTCCATTTTGACATAATCTTTTCTAAAGAAGGTTTATTGTATCAGATCATGTCAAGCATCGGTGTGTGCAATAAATTCATACGTCTAACAGGACATAAACCATAAATAGCTTAATCTTGGTGTTTGGCTGTAAATGGAACCATGTGCTACCATAACCACGTTATAAATTACTGCCGGACACGGTATGAATCTCTCCAATCCCGTTTCTTTCGATAAGGAAGAAATTTTCCAAGAATGACCATTGTCAACATGGTATATCATGAATGAAATCATACGATTAGAGCATGTGACCAAGACGTTTTCGGCCCGGCGAGGTCCGAGGCATCTCAGTGGAGCACTCGGTCTGTTGGGCGGGCAACAAAAACACAAATTCACAGCGTTAAAAGATATTTCGCTTAACGTAGAGCGTGGTGAATCTCTAGGTATCATCGGGCGGAACGGTTCGGGGAAGAGCACGCTCCTTAGTATTATTGCCGGCATTACCGTCCCTTCTGAAGGCAGGGTTCAAGTTTTTGGACGTGTGGCATCTCTCCTTGAATTGGGAGCAGGTTTTAATCCAATTTTAACAGGTCGAGAAAATATCTATCTGAACGCCGGCCTTCTGGGCATGCGTAAAGCACAAGTAGATGCTGTTTACGATGAGATCGTACAGTTTTCCGGCATTAGTGAATTCATGGATCAACCTGTAGATACCTACAGCAGCGGTATGTATGTGCGTATCGGCTTCTCAGTCGCCGCTTTTGTTAATCCTGATATTTTTATTGCTGATGAAGTGTTGGCTGTTGGCGATGCTGAGTTCCAAAGAAAATGTCGCGCCAAGATGGGGGAGTTGCGCGAACAAGGCAAAACAATCGTCTTTGTTTCTCATGATTTGGGTTTGGTCAGTACCTTGTGCGAGCGCATTGTGTTGCTTGATAAAGGGCAAATGATTCAACGTGAAACAGCACAAAAAGCAATAACCTATTACTTGAGACGGGTGGGCGCTGAAAAAGGAGTTCACGCTTTTCGTTCGGGTAAGACAGAAGCTATATTTTGTGAGGGTCGTATCTCGCTTTTTCACAATGAAGAAGAGGTGAGCGCACCAACCGGATTCCAAATGGAATTAAAACGACTTGGTATGTCCCAGTTCAGCACTGACGCTGAATGGACCGTACACGATGCTCACCCGGCAGGATGTCGTGCCGTCGGAAAAATGCTGCGCGTTCCTGTTCTCATACACTGGGACATGTACTTTGAAAATGATCTTTTCACTTGGAATATCGCCATTGAACCGGAACGAGATATTTCAATTGAAGAGATAAACGTGCGCTTCGCGGTGCCCACCCGATACAATCAGTGGATATATGGGGGGCATAAAGATTTTTTTCCTGAGATTGTACCGGGCGACACGTCTTGGCGCCCCGTGGCTGTTGCCCATGCTGATATTACGGATACAGCATGTTTATCCGAAGAAGACGCGTCGCTGCCATCGATTTTATTTCACGCACGTTATGAACAAAAGAATTTTTATCTTTATTGGCTGAATGCCGATTATATGACCAATAGCCGCGCCTTATGCGCACAAGCTGTTTTCCCTGAACAAGATTCCCTTTTTAAGCAGGGACAGCATAAAATGATTTCCTTGAGTCTCGACCTAGCGATTCCTGCCGATGAACTTGAGAAAGAAGTCTTCAAAAACCAAGTATTGAAAACAGATTCTTTAGAAGTCCAATTTCAAAATGGCAGACTCTTTATTTTGCGTGATAATCAAATCATTACGCATCTGAATCATATTTATGCTTCTCTTCTACTCGATGGGTTTTTAGTTGATGGTTTTAGCTTTCATTGGGAAAATATGGGCGTTAAGCATGGTGCTTTACAATGCTGCGGAAAGTCAAGACGATTCCCCTTTTCCCAACTTTGGGAAATTTCTGTGCACAACAATACTGTTTCCTTAACTATATGGCTTCAAGTCGAGAAAGAATTGAAAGTTGAAGAACTTTATACAACGATAGTGCTGCCTCAAAAGTACACTTACTGGAAGACAGACTATGAAACAGATGTTTTCCCGGATTATGATCAGTCTCTCAACGACTGGATACATTGCAATAGCATTTTCCGGCGAGGAACGTCTGTTACTGCTTGGGGTGAAAATATGCCGGAGGTAAAGCTGTCTGCAGATCAAACATGCCCTCCTGTTTATATGACAGCAATCAACACCACATACTATGAGCATGGTCGAGCGCTTCAAGCATTCAGAACTTCAAAAGCTGCAGAGCTTTTCTTTTCGCCGGGAAAGCACTTGCACTTTTCCGGACAAATCGAAATTGGGCCGCCTAAGTCTACATACGAATAAAATACCGGTATGGAATAAAATTTATGGAAATAAATAAAACAAAACGACGGGTGCTCAACAAAAGAGGTGTGGTCTGGCTGGGTCAAACATGCAACCAGCGTTGTTATTTTTGCTATTTTATCAACCGCATTGAAGATCACCACCATCCGGAACATGCTTTTATGTCGCTGGATAAAGCAAAGCGTATCATGGACACGCTGCGCCATTTCTACGGCAATAATTCAGTAGATATTCAAGGGGGTGAACCCACTATTTACCGGGACATACTTCCTCTGGTACGTCATTGCAGGGATATCGGTCTGTATCCAACGCTCATTACAAACGGGCTTCTTTTGGCCAAAACGGATGCTGTCTCTCGCTACAAAGATGCAGGGCTTCGCGACTTTTTGGTAAGTTTGCATGGTGTTGATGAAATTCACGATGAGGTTGTAGGGGTACCCGGCGCTTATAGAAAAATTACTGCCGGCCTTGAACAAATACAGACACAGCAATTTCCCTTTCGGATAAATTGCACCATGAGTAAGCCCGCTGTAGAGACGATTACTAAGGTAGCACAAAAAGCAATTGAATACGGAGCCCTCGCAGTAAACTATATTGCCTTCAATCCGTTTAATGATCAACAATCCGGGCGCCGCTGTGCAGATACCGTGGCGAAATACACCGATATTCGGCCTGTCTTAACGGAAGCGATGGATATGCTGGAAGAAGCGGGTATAGAAGTCAATGTTCGCTATTTACCCCTTTGTTTTGCAGAAGAACGGCACCGAAAAAATTTTTACAATTACCAACAAATATCTTACGACCTCCATGAATGGGATTATCAAAGTTGGATGTGGACCATGATGGTCACGCAAATGATGCGTGAAGGGGAAGTTGCACCGCCCTTTAAATTGGGGCCCGGCGCTCGAAAATTGTACGTCGCAAATGCCAGGCACCTGAGAGACGCTTACCAACAGCATCCCTATCGACGGGGTGTAAAGTATTGGGCGCAACATCGTGTTGCTGAATTGACTCAATTAATGCAAGGTAAAGCGTGTTTATACCGCAAAGAAGCCAAGGAAAGGGCACAACAAGATTGCAACTACAAATATGGGAAGGCTTGTGAATCTTGCCATGTACGCGATATCTGTGATGGATTCCATGGGGACTATGTCGCCTTCTTTGGTACAGAGGAGGCAACGCCAATTACGGATGTCGAAACCTCAAAAGATCCATGCCTTTTTATTCAAGAACAAGAAAAGGTTGTTCTGCCGGAAGATCAATCATGGGCATTGTAAATTTAAAAATATCGTTATCAATCCGTGTTTTAAACAGTAAGGGTGGATCGAATAATTATGGATAACGTTCCCAATACGCTTACCCATTATGGATATCCGTTGCCATCAGCACGGGGTTTGATAACAGATGCGAACAAGCGGGGAATCACGCACGATTTGACCACGCTGCGCAAATGGATTCGACTCAATAGCCGAATATTCAAAACAGATCGTATTGATTTACGGATATCCTCCTTAAGTACAAATTCTTGGATAGAACTTTCAGATTTTGCGCAAAGGGAAGAATTAAACCTGTCTTTGCGTGTATCAAATGCTCTTTCACCTTCAATACTCGCCCACATTCATAATAGTCATTTGCATGATCTTTGCCTCGAATTTTATGACGGTAATTACACGACCTTAAAAGAATGGCTCGATCTTTCAGTGAACCATGATATCAACGTTCGTATGATCGTGCCCGCTACGAAATACTTGCCTCAGCAAATAGATACGCTGCTGGAAAACAGCCATGGAATCAAAGCAGTAACCCTTTCTGCTACAGATACTTTTTGTCCAAGTTCGCCTTTAAAAAACGCACTGGAGAGCGCTGCTGTTATTAAAGGAATGAATGAACTTACCCGTCAATTAAGCAACAAAGGAATTGATGCGTGTTTATATGGCATTCCTTTTTGTCAGGTGGAAGCAGATAATCTTGACCGTGCCTTCGACAGAGCCCAGTATTATCTTGATCATTCCGGATATAAAGAGGATTCCTATGTCTTTGCCGAGCGCATGTATTCTTATACTACCTATCGGTTAAATGTGGCGTTGGACAATCTTGTCTCTAGAGATATTCATGTTCATAGTAGCTTGGACAATGCCTTATTTCCTTGGATCGAAGGGCACCGAAGGTCTTATTATCGAATATGGGCTTACCATAAGCTCACACGACATCTTCCTTTTCTGAAACCTCGGCCGCGGCCTGTTCCGGATCAAGAAACTGCCCATAGCCAAGCACTCGAGGCATACAGACTCAAACAACAAAAAAAAGACGGTCCCGTATGCTCAGCCTGTAAGTATCGGCTCATTTGCGACAAATTTTCGTCTCAATTTCGCAGGCGTTTCCCCGGACTTAAACCCCTCGCCTTTCCCGGAGAATCCGTACCGGCACTAAGGACAGCCCATGATCCATCCAAACGATATTACGATAACTTGGATCTTCAGCGTCTGACCATACCCGAAAGACAGAAACAGCTGGCAGAAGAAACGCAAAAAACTCTTTTAAGAACACCTCCTGATAGAGAAATTGTTTCGGACAGTTATGAAATTGAGAACCGGTATACCCATCATATGCCGGGAGCCGTTCGCTGGCATTCTTTCAACAAGGGCGAACTCTTCAGTACCGTACTGACCCGCGTAGAAGCGCCCTTTATCTTGTCCTTTTCGGTAGGCGGCGGCGCAGCAACCCACGCCGGCTTTGCTTTTGGACGTCATATAAAATTGTATATACCCCTCATTGATGTTTCCCATCGATTGACTTTAAGCGTAGATAAAGACGGCTATTTTGTGTTGTTACGTGATGATGAAATCGTAAAAGCGGCAACGTTTTCGATGGTCGATTATGTACCAAGCCGTTTAAAAGGAATCTTGGAACCACGACTCACACTTTTAAACATAGACGGAATGATCGTTACCCAGACCATCTCGCTGTGGGAATCTTCTATCCCTTTACTAGCGGCATCAAAAAAAGCGAAATACTCCATCATTATTGTCAATACCCGTTACGCCAGACGACTGCAAGCGACCTTGTTGGCTTTGGCGCACCAAAAGGGAATCGAAAAAGATCTTTTCGAAGTTATACTGGCTTACGTTCCCGGTATTGACCCCACCGATGATCTCTTGGACTCGCTGCACTTCAGCTATCCTGATTTACGCATCGTTCCCTTTCCCGTACCGAAAGATCTTGCACACTCCAAAGGCCTTATGATTAATGAAGCCGTTAAGATCGCTTCCGGCGATTGGATTATGCTTACCGATGCGGATATCGTGATGCCGCCTGATCTCTTTGAACAGCTTGAAGCCATTGAAGACACTCCCTATTTAATTGCACCTGAGGGTCGAAAAATGCTTCCTCCCGATGTGACTGCCAAAATTTTGCTTAATGAATTGAAGCCTTGGGAATGTTTTGATGAAATTCTTGAAGGACCGGGAGATTTACGTAAAGAAGAAGCCCTGGCGATTCCAATAGGATTTTTTCAGTGTTTTCCAAAATGGCTTTTAGAAACTATCCCTTATCATGAATTGACCCACTTTGAAGCTTCCGATTGGTATTTCGGCAAGAATGTTGTCTTGAAGTATGGCCCTGAATATCGAATGAAAGGGGTGTATCTTCTCCATCTGGATCACGGCGGAAGTCAGTGGTATGGAACGCAAAGACAACGCTGATCAACTGTGAATTGAAGAGAAAATAAATGTGTTTTGATATCCTTTTAAAAGGCCCCATAGAAATGCCATTCGTCGTCGAACTCTTCGGGGTCGCGCTCATGAATCTTTTTTAATACAATGTAATTATTGAAATTAAAAGCAGAATAAAAACGCGCAGCGTTAAAATCTCCGAAGGACTGTTTTAGTGTATTAAAAAACACACGCAACCTTTTAAGAAGATGATTTTTTCCTCCAGTATAACTAAGATCCATGGAATAACAATCCGCTCTATTTTTGACAATAAAGGAATAAAATTTGCGAATAGACGGCATCCACGTATCGTGGAACATCATATATCCATCAACATTTAAAAGTTTGTCCGCATAAAGAAAATCCAACAATACGAATTCGAAACGGTGGTTACCGTCAATAAAAATAAAATTGAACCGTTCATTGGCCTCAAGTAGGCGCGGTAATACAAGATAAGAAGGCTCTTCAAAATACTGAAGCATATCTTGAAAACCTCCCCGTTCGATATTTGCAATCCCGATATTGTCATACCACTTTTTTTGGTATGGGTCTATAGCCACATGAGCACCACCGCCATTTTCTTGCAGTGCTTGGAGTATGTGAAGGGATGAAATTCCATAAGCCATGCCAATTTCGAGTGTTTTGCGGCTTTCAGTTTGTTTTACTAAATCATAGAGAGCCTTACCATCTTGTGGATAAAGAGAAACCGGAAAGACATCTTTGGAACCCCCTTGATGATCAAAAACTTTGCCGCTTCTATAGATTTCATCCAAAACATGGTTAACCATCAAATCTTCCTTAATAAATAGGGACGAATATAAATTTATCGCTGTAATGAGAATAAAAGATCGTGTGAATCGCAATTTCACTTATTTTTATAAAAATATTTTTGAACATTAAATGAAACCGGATTTAATCGCGGCGATCCGCTATTCTGGTAGTATTACAGTAACGACCTGCTTCTCCACCGACATGGAATAAAAGCTGCCTATTTTTTTGCTTCGCCATTTTATTAAAAAAATTGGCTTTAGTAAGGCAGGTCAAATTATATGAACTGCATGAATTAAAAGCAAACAGCTCCGCTATTGTTTATAATACTTCAAATTCATTATTGATCATCCATAGCGGTTATTATTGGAGTAAGACAACGTGTTTACCAAATGGTTTCCCTTGATTCTTATCTGCTGTTTTTCCTTCTATGTGTCTGCTGAAATGTCAGAAGAACAACAGACGAAACTGATTCAAACGTGGACAGAAATGAATCAAAATATACTGGGAGCAGAATCTGAAGTATTACACGAATATCTTACACAGGAAATCTTGGATTCTGAAAGCAGACAAAGCCTGTTTGATCTTTTTTTTAAGGATCATGCTTTCACCATCAATCTCGGATATAACCTCGAATACCACATTTTTTATTCATCTATCGATCAAAATAAAATGGTACGCTTTGCAGCGTCCATGGCAGCATCCGCTCTAAAACAATATTGGGAAGCCGCCCAAGCCCATCAACAAAAAGAATGCATGGCGCTCCCATTTCTCGAAACCATTTTCAACAAAAGCAACGACACCATCAGAACATCAATAACTGAGGGAATAAACGACACCTTAAAAGAACAGCCCTTGGATCTCAATCCTTATTTAAGCATCGGATCTGATTATGCAGTGGAAGCAAAACGAGAGGCCATACAAAGCTGCATTACCCTGGGCGTATTTCTTACTGCAGGAGAATCGGTTAATTGGCTTCAATTACCAAAGGCTACAGCGGAAGTTTTTGAACATACCGGTGTTTGGTTTTTTGTTGGCGCCTTACATTCAAAAGAACATATTGACACATTAAAAAGCCTTTTCGTCGCGATTCCCTTGTCTGTTCATGGCGTGGTCGCTTTATATCTCCTTGAATTCACAGGGGTCACTTCAAAAGAATTGGCTTTACGCGTCCCCGGGACTATGCTGAATATTCCCTTCATAAACATGGAGGTACTCCGTGAAACAATAGGGGTCAGCGACAGTCCACTCATAAAAACAATTCCCGAATTTACAGCGATGCTCTTGGAACATCTCTCAGCTGTGGTGCACACACGCCAATATCAGCTGCGCCCGGACTTGTATCAACGGATATATAGATTCTTTTCTTTGATGAAAATAATACCCGATCCGATGTTACCATCTTTGTTTCCTCAGCATTTTCATCTTGTAACGCCTGAGGAACGAATGAATTATCTCGGCTATTTATGGCTTTTAAATAGCCACTATTTGCTGGAATGGGGGATTACTGAAGTGGAACTCATGCAAGCAAGACCGCTCATGTTCACTCTCTTACTTGAAGCTGATGTATGGTCGGGTCTTGAAGACACAACGTCTTTATTTTTAGCCAATACAGAAGGTAAGCTCCTGCTAGAAAAAACCGCGCTGAGAAGAACCGGTCCGCCGGGATCCATGTATGTGAACGGGATTGCCTTTTCCGGCCGAATATATCAATATGACATGGAGGATTTAGCCGGATACTTCCACGATTAATTGCAGGTGCTGCATTGAAAAGTACAGACGTCCATCGAAAAACGGATTATTCTTCGATGAAACATTTAAAACAGGCCTGCACAAGGTGCAATTGAGGCAACTTTATGCGACAATGATATTGCCTTTTATTGTTACCTCTCATCGATACTCGCATTTACATTTTACATCGTTCAGATAGTTAGGAGAACAATTATGAGTAGTATTTTAGCGATTGGATTCCTTGCCATAAGCAGCACGCTGAATGTGTTTCCTCAAACAGACAGCTGCTGTATCGCTTTTCCTTGGGAATCCAAAGAAATTTTAGCAGAAGGAGATTACACCGTTTGGCTTTATAGCACATCCAGAGCCATGCCGACCATTACTATTGGCGGGAAAGAACTAAGGGCGACGGCGATTGAAAAAGAGCAGCGCAACAAAGACCTGGTCTGGCGAAAAGCAGGCGAAGTACATTTGAACTCCGGCACATTGGAAATGGCGTGTTCTCCCGATATCTTTTTGATTTTTCTAAACATGGACGAACACGTAAATCCGGAAAAAATCCTAGATGACATGTGTGTCCTGCCTATCTCGCAGTCCATCGGCAATACACGGGCGGCCATTGAGCGGAATACTGATACCGTATTCACCATGCCCCGCTACAGCAAAGAGGCTTGGGAACAAAAAGCTTCGCTCTTACGGG
Source organism: Candidatus Hydrogenedentota bacterium (assembly GCA_012523015.1). Taxonomy (NCBI): domain Bacteria; kingdom Pseudomonadati; phylum Candidatus Hydrogenedentota; species Candidatus Hydrogenedentota bacterium. Next base: position 1,070 of record JAAYJI010000068.1, on the reverse strand, counting down.
ATCGTATACTCCTCGGTTCCGGCTTATATCCGATGCCTGTAAAAAGCCCTTTGAATGCAAAAGTATTTGACGAATCTGCGCAAGACGGCTATACCGTTTCCAAAGTTTCCTTTGAACCATGGCCCGGCTTTTTAGCTACAGGCAATTTGTATAAGCCCATGGGTGACGGTCCCTTCCCGGGAATGATAAATCCCCACGGACATTGGAAAAATGCCAGGGTCGAAGATGAAGACGAATCTTGTTCAGTTCCCGCCCGTTGCATTACCCTTGCACGGATGGGGATAGTCGCTTTTGCCTATGATATGCTCGGACATGCTGACAGCATACAACTTTCCCATCGTTGGGGAGATGAACGTGAGAAATTGTGGGGACTCCATCCCTTCGCACTTCAATTATGGACCAGTATCCGTGCCGTAGACTTTATTACAAGCCTGTCCTATGTGGATAGTGAACGCATCGGTTGTACCGGTGCTTCGGGCGGAGGCACCCAAACATTTACGGTTACCGCAGTGGAACCGCGTATACGGATAGCAGCGCCCGTTAATATGATCTCCAGCACAATGCAAGGGGGGTGTTTGTGTGAAAATGCGCCCGTGCTGCGCTTGGACAACTCCAATATGGAAATCGGGGCGTTGACTGCTCCCCGTCCCATGTTGATGATTTCCACCACCGGTGACTGGACACGCGAAACCCCACGCGTAGAATATCCGGCCATCCGTAACATTTATGCGCTCTATGGCGCGGAAGATAAGCTGGAAAATGCGCACTTCAACTTTGAACATAACTATAATAAAGACAGCCGGGAAGCGATGTACCGTTTCATGGGTACCCATTTGTTGGGCGGCGAATGGCAGGGCTTTACCGAGGCTGGTGTTGTATTACCTGATATACAAGACTTAAAACTGTTTCCGGACAATACGCTTCCAGAAGGATACCTCAGCGGTACCGATCTTATCGATAACCTTGTGGAACAAGCGAAAGAACGCCGCACATCGCGACTAACCCATTTAAGCACAACACCGATTCCCGACAGCGCTTTTGCCGCTTTGTTGGGTGCTGAAGTCCCTGCG
>JAAYJI010000067.1 GCA_012523015.1 Candidatus Hydrogenedentota bacterium | reverse complement strand
CGATTTTACCTGTTTTGTAATGCCGAAGTTGTCTAAAATGGGTAAAGCACCTCAGTATTGCTTCACGACTTTATTTCTATCCGGTGCAATAACACCTACATAATCGGCAATCTGTTCGGCTACGTCACGATCATTAACATGAATCTGCTCGAACGAGGGATTAAAGATATCGCGCAAGAGTGCCACCGCACGCCCTGTTTCCTGAAAAATGAGTGTTGGTGCTTTGGCTTTCTGTATTTTGCCGATATTATCTTCCCATCGTTTAACCAGCACTTTGAGCTCGGCATCGAGGTCTGCCACTCGTTTACCTTCTGCATTAGTTCGTATAATTACACCAAAATTCTTTGGCTTTATACTATTAATGAGTTGCCGGAGCCGGGCACGTTCCTCGCGTGACTTAATTTTTTGGGATACCGAAACACGATTGATAAATGGAATTAAAACCATGAATCGCCCAGCGAAAGATATCTCAGCTGTTAGCCTAGGCCCTTTAGTAGATATGGGCTCTTTGGCAATTTGAACCAATATTTCTTGGCCAACCTTAAGGATATCCGTGATGGAACCGTCTTTTTCGATATCTGGTTGAAGCTTCATCTTCTGAAGATGAGGCACCTTCTTTTTCGTTTCAACAAACTTCTGAAAACTCAGAATCGAGTTGAATTCTACCCCTAGATCCAAATAGTGAAGAAAAGCGTCCTTTTTATGTCCCACATTTACAAATGCAGCGTTAAGGGCGGGCATAAGTTTCTTTACTTTGCCCAAGTAGATATTTCCAACTGCAAAAGATTCGTCCTGATTTTCCTGTTGCAACTCGACAAGTTTTTTGTCTTCAAGAACAGCAATGGTAACCTCTTCGCGTTGAACATCTACAACAAGTTCGCTTGTCACAATTGTTCTTTTTTAAATATTATGTAATTATTACAGCTTTCTGTCATCCCAACAGAAAAGGGGGCCCACTCTAGGGCCTTTCCCTATTATTTTATACAGGAAGAACAAACTTATTTACCTTTGGTTTTCCTTAAGTTTGTTCCTCTATATATATTAAATAAAGACTATCGGCCTACTTTTTCTTTTTATGCCTATTTTTCCTAAGTCTTTTTTTACGCTTATGTACAGACATTTTATGCCTTTTTCTTTTTTTTCCACTTGGCATGTTGAAAATCTCCTATTTGATTAAATTATTTTATTTTTTTCACCTGGGCAACAAATGACTTGGCAGGCTTGAAGGCGGGAATATTGTGTTCGGGAATTATAATGGTAGTGTTCTTTGAAATATTGCGAGCGGTTTTCTGGGCTCTCTTCTTTACAATAAAGCTGCCAAAACCTCTTAGATAAACATTCTCGTTACTAGATAGGGAATCTTTCACAACCTCCATAAAGGCTTCAACAGTTGCTAATACTGATGCTTTATCAACACCCGTCTTTTTCGCAATTTCGTTTACAACATCTGCTTTAGTCATCTTATTTACATTTAAAATATTAATAATAATACCATTTGTTAATTAGTAAAATTTTGGATTGCAAATATATAGCTTTTTTTTCATCTCTAAAAATAAAAAGGAGGAAATTTTCTATTTTCCATTGTTTTTGTGTAATAACACTCTTTTTAGTACAAATATCTTACTTTACTGAGTGAAATGTAGTTGTGAAATTGCAAATCTTTGATTAATTTTGCTTTATACTGCTAAGCGGTTTTAAACAATAAATATTTTAGTTATGTCAGTGAATAAAGTTATTTTAGTTGGAAACGTGGGGAGAGACCCGGAAATGAAGTATTTTGACAATGATGTTGCTAAAGCAAACTTCTCACTAGCTACTAGCGAAAGAGGTTACACGACATCAAGTGGAACGCAAGTGCCCGAGAGGACTGAGTGGCACAATATTGTTTGTTGGAGAGGATTGGCGCAGATAGCTGAAAGATTTGTAAAGAAAGGGACTCTGCTTTACGTGGAGGGAAAAATTCGTTCCCGTTCATATGACGACCAGAATGGCATAAAGAGGTATATCACCGAAATAGTGGCTGATAACTTAGAATTATTAAGCCGTAAGCAAACCACTGATGGTGTTGAAGCAGATGGTGAAAAGACAGAAACCCGCATGCCCGAACCTACAACAAACGAGGAGGATAGCAACTCGGAACTAGATGATTTGCCATTTTAAATAAAACATCGTATTTTCGCGCAAGGATGCTTTATCTCTTCATTCTGTAAATCAAGCGTTAAAGGATTCTTTTGTCTCATTAAAAAGTTGCCACTTGGACCCTGACCCTTTATCATTTTTATGCATGGCTATGCCGGGCTTTATCCCCGCTGTATCCGACTATGTTTTAACGGCTATACTTTTACTGATAATTATTATTAATGCCATCATCTCGGGCTCCGAGGTAGCCTTTTTTACTATTCAGCAAAATAGGCATGATGGATATCAAAACCTGGATGATAACCCGCGAAAAGCTCGCGTAATAGACCTTCTAAATAAACCGGAAAAGCTTTTAACTTCCATAGTTATAACCTACAATTTATTGAATATAACTATCACGGCCCTGTCTATATACCTGCTGAATAGATTGCCTTTTTTTTCAGGGAGGATCACGGAGTTTCTTATCCTTGAAATCATTATTGTTATATGCGTGATTATACTTTTTGTAGATATCTTTCCCAAGTTCTACGCATCTCATAATCCTACCCGTTTTGCTTCCAATCATTCCCTGTTGATAGGCTTTATAAACAGGATAATGAACCCGATTACATCACTCCTTTTGAAAAGTAACGGGTTGTTTAGCCGTTCCGCTGCCCAAGTGAAGCAGGAGATATCGGTAGATGACCTTTCTAAAGCACTTGAGATTACATCTAACGAAACTACCCGTGATCAGGAAAAAGAGATGCTCGAAGGGATCATTCGGTTCAGGGATAAGAGCGTGGATGATATTAAAATGTCGCGTAGCGATATGGTCGCGATAAATGCAGAGACAGTTTTTTTTGAGGTGATTAGCTTTATTGTTGATGCAGGCTTTTCACGCATTCCTGTTTTTGATGAAAATCCCGACAATATACGAGGTATCTTGTATGTGAAGGACTTGCTACCACATCTTGGTAAGCCAGCCGATTTTGGATGGCAGTCATTGATACGCTCTGCCTATTTTGTGCCCGGCTCTAAGCGTATTGACGACCTGCTTGAAGAGTTCCGCAACAACAAAATACACATGGCAATAGTTGTTGACGAGTATGGAGGAACCTCGGGACTGGTTACTATGGAGGATATCCTCGAAGAGATAGTGGGCGATATCAGCGACGAGTATGACGAAGAGCTACCCTTCTACTCGATGGCACCGGATGGCTCATATATTTTTGAAGGAAAAACCCATCTTGAAGACTTTATAAAGATTACCAACGTGCCTGAAAAGGATTTTGAAATAATTTCGGACGAAGTGGATACATTAGCGGGCCTACTACTGGAGCTCAAGGGCGATTTCCCTAAAAGGAAAGAGAGCCTTACTTATAAAAAGTACACCTTTCTCGCGGAGGAAATGAGCAAAAAGCGAATCGTGAAAGTACGTTATATCCCTCCAAAAACGACCCGGTAATACCCTCATTATGCTCATAAGAAAAGAATATACAAGCAACAATGGACTTATTGGAATTTGGAAAATGGATGAGTCGCCGGGGGAGCTTCTGGAGCTGTTTCCCAAACGCCTACGTTCAGAAGCTG
>JAAYJI010000066.1 GCA_012523015.1 Candidatus Hydrogenedentota bacterium | reverse complement strand
GGGACATCGTCACGTACTCCTTATTTACCCGTGCTACCTTATGAAAACTTTTCCGGCTATCCCGTGGGCGCAATCGACCCTTTTGCTGTACGCGCCACCTGACAGCCATTCAAAATACATGCTCATTAATGTAGCAAATCAACGTAGATTAAACTATATTGCTTGTAACAGAATACTATAACTCGCTTGAAATTGCAAGTATTATTATTTATTCCTACAACCTTCTTCTTCTGATAAAAGGAATGAAGAGGCAAAGAGACTTATAAAATTCTGATTCGAAAAGAAATACACCTCCTACACAACGTAACTATGCTATACTAGTGTATCTATGAAAAACACTGATACCATCTCCTCATTCTCCGAGTATAACTTGGATCCCCGTTGTCTGCCCGTACTGAAAGCCATGAAGATCACGAATCCGTCCCCGGTTCAAGCACAAGCGATCCCGGTCGCCTTGCAAGGGAAAAACATGGTCGTCACGGCACAAACAGGTACGGGGAAAACCCTCGCTTTTGCCCTGCCGGGATTGACCCATCTCGTCGAATCGCCGCCTGCCCCGAATCGCATGTTGGTGCTGGCGCCCACACGGGAGCTTTGCGTGCAGGTCGAATCGGTTATCGCTGCCTTCTGCCGCCCCCTCCATCTGCGCAGCGTCGCCATCTATGGCGGCGTGGGCATCCATGCCCAGACGGTGAAGTTAAAGCAAGGTTGCGATATTATTGTGGCAACGCCGGGCCGTTTGCTGGATCACCTTTCTCGAGATACCCTCCAATTCAATACCCTGCGCTTCTTGGTCTTCGACGAAGCAGACCGTATGCTGGACATGGGTTTCTTGCCCGATATTCGCCGCATCCTCAAACAGCTGCCCAAAAAACGCCAGACGCTTATGTTTTCCGCCACCTTCGCGCCCAGTATAGAACGTCTCGCCCACGATATGATGCAGCACCCTACCCGTATTGAGGTCGGGATCACTGCGAAACCCGTGGACTCCGTGCAGCAGTTGGTAGTGCCTGTTCGTGAAGATGAAAAGCCCCGCGTGATCCTTCAAATCCTAAAAGAAGAAGCCATCGACAGCGCTCTCATTTTTTTACGTACCATCCGCCGTACTGAAAGGGTCGGCCGCGCTTTGAAAGGCAGCCGCTTCAAAACAGCGATCATTCATGGCGATTTGCCACAGCAGCGGCGCCAACAAGCACTCAACGGTTTTCGCAAAGGGAAATTTCAAGTCCTCGTCGCCACGGATGTAGCGGCCCGTGGGCTGGATATCGACGATATCTCCCATGTGATCAACTACGATATTCCTGAAAACGCCGACGACTATATACACCGCATCGGGCGCACCGCCAGAGCAGCACGACAAGGCACTGCCCTTACTTTCGTAACGCCTTCCGACCATGCCGCATTGGGCACCATTGAAGCCGCGCTCGGGTATAACATCGAGCGGCGTCTCTATGAGGGCGCGCCCAAAATACTGACGCTCTTCAGACCCCAAGAAGAAACGCAGAGCCCCACCGTATCGCGACGCCGACGGGGCAGAAGCTTGCTCCCACGCCGCTAAGCTACAGGTATACGGGCATCCTAAATTTGGAATGTCCTCCCATGGTACGATACCCTTTGAAGGGTCACTGTGCTGCTGCATGAAAAAAACCGATCATGGAGGACAAAAAGATGCGTTACCCCATTTCCTTGTTGTTGATTCTGTGCTGGATCTGCGCAGCTTCTGCGCAAGCCGAATTCAGCGAAGCTTTCGAGGAGGTCTGGGCTGTTCCGGAAATACAAGCGAAGATTGACGCCGGTATTGAAGCACACCGCAAAGGCGACGCCGTAATTTCCGTTGTGGACAAAGACGGCGCGCCCCTGTCCGAAGTCACCATTACCGCCAAACAACAGACCCACGATTTTTTGTTTGGCGCGAATCTCTTTGTGTTGGGACAGCTCGCCACTCCCGAACTGAACCAACGCTATGAAAACGCCTTTACCGACATCTTCAATTTTGCGTCACTGCCCTTCTACTGGGCAGATCTCGAGCCGGTGCGCGGTCAGCTGCGCTTTGAAAAAGAAGCGCCCTTTATCTGGCGTCGTCCGCCGCCCGATGTCTTGCTTGCTTGGTGCAAAGCCCATAACATCACAGCAAAAGGACATCCGCTCTTGTGGCATGCTATCAACCCGGACTGGAGCCCCACTGAGGCGGAGGCACTGCGCAGCGCTTACACTAAACGCTTCGAAGAAATCGCGCAGCGATATGGACAGGATATCCT
>JAAYJI010000065.1 GCA_012523015.1 Candidatus Hydrogenedentota bacterium | reverse complement strand
TTTCCTCATAGTCGGCGAAAAGATTGGGGTATCGTTTTTTCACCAGATGATAGACTTTTCCGAAAAGAAAACGAATCTCTTCTTCTGCATGAGGATCGGTGCGCATTTCAATCACATGCCGCAATGCACGGAAATTACAGGACCAACCCAGCGTCGTCGCCAAGCCGATGGGAGCCATACGCCGAAAAGCGGAAGTCAATTTCTTCTTCACATCAAAGCGCTTTTCTTCATCAATGGCATAAAGTTCCGCCAGTTCACGCTGCAGCCTTTCCAACTGTTCAAAGGTACGGGCAAAAATTTCCATACCGGCTTCATTCTCGCGGATGTGCAGTGGGATATAGGCGGACAGGCTGTCTAAGCGTACAAAGCGAAGCGATTCCTGGGAGAGTGCAACGCCCGCACGATGACGAACTAATTCATGGGTAACCACACGGCTCACGTCTGCGAAAATAAAGTTAAGGCTTGCATGTTCCAAGACGCTGCCGTGTCCCACCTCAACAATGTTGGCAAGGTAGGAGGCGTTCCCTTCGCGAACCCGTGTCACATTGGGATTTAAACCCGGTGCGAAAGAACGATAACAAAGACGACCCATCACTTCGCAAAGCATTTCCGCATCGCTGGGGGCGTCACTTGACCAGTTCGGAGCGCCTACATGTTCTAAAAAAGAGTGCAGACCCTCTTCAACCAGACAGGTTTCACCGACCAAAAAAACCTTTGGCTCTACTATTTTCACAGCCATCCCTTTATAAACAAACGAGACAGGACATGCAAATGCTGTCCTTTCTGTTGGCACAAGCGTGTCGTTTCTATATACCGTATTTAGTACTCTTGAAACGAAACATACAACAGGTAGCATTATGCCCTAAATCTAGAAACATTTCAACACGATATTTTTCCCTGGTCTATATACCTGTTATCAAGTCAGTTAGCCGAGGCCTAGGGAAAACTATTGACACGAAAAAACATGTTCTCGTGTGTACAGTCTACGATCGGATGAGCGGATGAGCCATCACAGAAGAAGCTGTCTCGCTATATTTGACAAGCGTCGTTGCGGCTTCATTATCCTGCCAAAACCTTTTTTTTATCCATCGAAATATCAGAAATTAACATAGATTCTCGTCCCCTTATTTCTGTGTTTCTTCCCACTGTTGCGCCATGCTCTGAACCGGTATTATTTTGATCAAAAAATAGCTGCTGAATTTGTTGACTTTCGTTTGTATTTGGTGTACTATACGGCACTTCCCCACCATCATTGTGTGTGATGAGTGTGTCTAGATGCTATAAAGCCGTGCTTGCGTTTGTGCCGCATTTCGCGGGCGCACTCAACGGTATTTGATAGAGTTCCATATTGTAGGAGGATGTATGAGTTGCACAAGGGTAGACATCTATTAATGGACTGTCGTAATGTGGCTCGAACGCTTTGTCTCGATGACAAGCGGGTGCTGGACGCGATGGCGCGTGCGGCGGAGCGGGCCGGGGCAACGGTTGTATCTCAGGTGCGTTACAAATTCGGTCACGATTCACCGCCCGGATTTACAGCTGTAGTACTGCTTGACGAAAGCCACTGTTCCGCCCATACCTATGCGGATCTGGGGCTGATCGCGATGGACGTGTTCACCTGTGGAAGCACGAATCCGCGCGATGTCCTGCGTTATATTCAGGAGGAAATTGACCTCGGTGATGTGACTGTCACCGAAGTCGACCGCTTCACTACGCAGGAACTTTCCTCTATTGACCCCTACCTCAACCGTGAACCGATGCTTGCCTTTTAACAGGCGCAACCTAAAGGTTTACTCTTTTCTATGATGGATCGCAAATTACATGATGGGCGTGAAGACGGTCTGCAACCGTTGAAAAGCCTTGATTTGAATTCCATATCGTCTTGTGCCGAGCTGGTGCGTGCCATGGCGTTAACGTCTTTTGGCGGGCGCCAGCTCGGTCAGGCGCTGGAAGTGTGTCTTGCCATGATTCAGGATCCCTCCTGCAAGGTGGTGCTGACCCTTTCCGGAGCCATGACCGTGGCAAAGCAAGGCAAAATTATCTGTGAGATGATTGATCGCGGCATGGTGCATGCCATCGTCGCGACAGGGGCGCTGATGGCACACGGATTGACCGAATCCATCGGCTTGACCCATTACGCAGTTAATCCGGCAGTAGACGATAAGGAACTTTTTGAAAAAGGCTATAACCGCGTTTATGATACGCTGGAGATGGAAGCCAATCTCAACGAAGTGTGCGAGGTGATCGCTGATGTGCTCGCTGCTTATGAACCCGAAGGCGGCGTATGGTCGTCGTCGCGATTTTGTCGTGCTGTTGGCGAGGAGCTTGATCGACTCGACCAAGGGCCCGGCATTCTGCGCAGCGCCTACCGGCACGGAGTTCCCGTCTTTGTTCCCGCCTTCACGGACAGTGAGATGGGTCTCGATTTCTCCACGTGGATCATGAAAAAAATGCTCCGGAAAAGGGCTAGCTCCGATGCTATTACGCCCGATGAACTCTTCACCGCCGTGCCGCCCTATAATCCTTTCCTCGATTTGCAGGCCTATGCCCGCTTTATCGGCAAAGTAGAAACCCTCGGTATCTTTACCGTTGGCGGCGGTGTACCGCGCAATTGGGCACAGCAAGTAGGACCCTATTACGATATTACTGCCGATAGATTGGGTGTTGAACTGCCCGCTATACGGTTTAAGTATGGTGTGCGGCTGTGTCCCGAACCGGTAAACTGGGGTGGCTTATCCGGCTGTACCTATTCGGAAGGGGTCAGCTGGGGTAAATTCATCCATCCCGACGAAGGCGGACAATATGCCGAAGTACTCTCCGACGCCACGGTCGTATGGCCGCTTTTGATGAAAGCTGTCTGTGAGGAATTAGACGCCCGTTAAGACGAGGCCCCATCAAAGGGCCTCTTTTCTGATGCTGCTCCACGAATCGGCTGTCGTCGAAGCCGCGTCGGATGCTATCATAGCGCCATGAAGACGAAGAGCCTATCAAATTTTGCTCAGAAGCGATTGTTTATCGGAACGGCTGGCTGGTCCTATGCCGATTGGAAAGGCATTGTCTATCCGAAGGGCTGCCGGCAGCCACTCGCGCTGCTCTGTCAATGGATGGATCTGGTCGAAATCAATGTAACGTGGTATCGGCCTGTACCCGCTTCTTCTTTTCTTTCATGGCTGCGTCAAACAAGCAGTAATCCAAACTTTCGTTTTACCGTGAAAGCACCGGCGGTTCTTACCCACGAACTGGGCTCCAAACCGGATAAGGCTTGTGTTTCCCGATTTTTGGAAAGTGTTCAGCCTCTCATTGATCATGAGAAATTGGGCGCGCTGCTGTTTCAATTCCCTTGGAGTTTCAAGCGCAGTCCGGCAGCACGATATTATCTGGCGCAGCTTACCGATCTCTTCCGAGGGACACCCACATGCATTGAAATGCGTCATCGTTCTTGGATGGCGCCCTCTTTTTTCGAAGCGCTGCACGCACGAAATATCGCCTTTTGCAATATTGATCAGCCCGATTTGAAGGATTGTATTCCACCAACGGCGGAAGTAACCGCTCCCTTTGCCTATGTACGGCTTCACGGCAGGAATAGCACCTCATGGTTTGAAAAAAAAGCAGGCAGAGATGAACGATACAATTATTTGTATAAGGCCGATGAGCTAAGCCCTTGGGTGAATCGCGTGATGGAAATGCAACAGAAGGTCAATGACCTGTATATTGTCACGAACAATCACTATCAGGGTAAGGCGGTGGCGAATGCTTTGGAATTGCAGGCATCATTCGGTATCTTCAGACAGCGGATTCCGGAAACGCTGCTCTTTGCGTATCCCCAACTCAAGACAATGAGCCCACCTTAAACCCATCCCGTAGAGCCTCTCGGCGTGGGCGCACGCGCATCAATAAGAATGGGGCCGCCTCACAATGGAGACGGCCCCAACGAGATCAATTAATGAAGCGTTCAGCCTATGCGGCGCGACAGGACTGCAAGTCCTATCAGACTCATACCTATGAGCAGCCAGTCGCCGAGACCTTTTTTCAGCAATTCGGGTAAAGGCAAGATTTTATCGTTAGACTTGCAGCAACCGCAGCCTTCATCCGTATCTTCCTCTTCGCCTTCCTCTTCGCCTTCGTCGGATGCTTCACCTTCGCCCTCACCCTCAACCGGTTCTTCACCTTCTACGGGTTCTTCGCCTTCTACGGGCTCTTCACCCTCGGCAGGTTCTTCGCAACCTCGTTCGGGATTGCAGACAAAGCCCACAGGGCACTTGTTATCATCTGGCGTATTTATACACCCTGTCGCGGGGTCGCATATATCTAGGGTGCACGCGATGCCGTCATCGCATCGACTGCTATCAGCCGCGTGTTGGCATCCCACCCAGGGTAGGCATGTATCTATGGTGCAATCAATGCCGTCGTCACAGTCGACATCCGTATGTACACATCCGCTTGCTGGATCACACATGTCTTCCGTGCATACATCGCCGTCATCGCATAACGTGTCATCGGGTATATGTGCACATCCTGTTACGGGGTCGCATGTATCTATGGTGCAATCGAATCCATCATCGCACAAGGGGCCTGTTTCATCCGCTTGGGGAGGGATATTGCTTAAGAAGGGATATCCGTTGTTGTACTTTGAGCAGGGGTCTGGTGTCCAATTTGTGCCAAAATCCCAACCCACATAGGTCGTTGTATCGTAAGGAAAGGACATTTGTACCGTTATTCGCCCTTCACCACCGGCGCTGCCGGTTTGTTCGGAACGATCCATATCCCAGTAGCAGTTGGTGATCGTGCCAGCGTTATTATTCCCTACGAATCCGCCGATATTTTGGGTTCCGTCGACCCTTCCGATTGCGTAGCAGTTGGTAACCTGGCTGTTATTCGAACCTACGAATCCGCCTATGGATTGGGAATCATCGCCTGCTGTAACGTCACCCGCGGCATAACAGTCGTTGATGGTACCGTAATAGTTGTTGCCCACGAGTCCGCCCATGTCATAGGAACCATCGCTTGCTGTGACGTCGCCCGCGGCATAACAGTCGTTGATGGTACCTTCGTAGTTGTTGCCCACGAGTCCGCCCACGTCATAGGAACCATCGCTTGCTGTGACGTCGCCTATGGCGTAGCAGTCGTTGATGGCACCTTGGTAGTTGCTGCCCACGAGTCCGCCCATGATGTTGGCATTGGCGCCCCCTATGACCGCGCCAGTTGCGTAGCAGCCGGCGATCTCGCTGCCGGAGTTGCCGCCCACGAGTCCGCCCGTGTAGTAGGTAGTACTATCTGCCGTGACCGCGCCCGTGGCGTAGGAGTTGGTGATTTTGCCGTTGTTACTGGAATATCCAACGAGTCCGCCCATCTCCCCGGAATCTTCGCCTGCTTTAAGCTCGCCTGTTGCGTAGCAGCCCGCGATCTCGCCGTTGGAGTGGCTGCCCACGAGTCCGCCAATGAATTCGGACCAAACACCTGACGTGATCGTGCCCGTGGCATAGCAGTCTATGACCATACCGCCGTCGTCGTTCCGTCCCACGAGTCCGCCCATGGCTTCGGAACTATCGCCCCCTGTGACCGTGCCCGTGGCATAGCAGTCTATGACCATACCGCCGTCGTCGTTCCGTCCCAAGAGCCCGCCCATCTCCCAAGAACTATCGCCCCCTGTGATCTTGCTCTCGGCGTAGGAGTTGTTAATCTGGCTGTTATTCCAACCGACGAGTCCGCCGATACTCGAAGAACTATCGCCCCCTGTGACGTCGCCCGCGGTATAACAGTTGGTGATGGTACCGGAGTTGTTCGCGCCCACGAATCCTCCGGTCTTTTGGGAGCCTTTACCCGCAGTGACGACACCCATGGCGTAGCAGTTGGTGATCGTACCCTTGTAGTTTCCCCCCGCGAATCCGCCTATGAACTCGGATTCTACGCCTGCTGTAACCGTGCTCATGGCGTAGCAGTTGGTGATCGTACCGATGTAGTTATATCCCACGAATCCGCCTATGATCACAGATTTTGCGCCTGCTGTAACCGTGCCCGCGGCGTAGCAGTTGGTGATCGTGCCGCGCCAGTTCCACCCTACGAGTCCGCCGACATCCTGGTAACCGGAAATATCACAGTCTTCCAAGCCTAGATTGTTGATGGAGGCTGGATCCTTAATAAAGCCAAAAAGGCCCACTTGTTCTTGGTCAGGTCGATTTATGGTCAATCCGGTAATGACATGCCCTTGTCCGTCAAAGCTGCCCGTGAAGGCAGTAGCATTAAACGAGCCCAGCGGTTTGAAGCCTTTTCCTCCGTTCCAATTCACTGTGGCACTTGCGTCAATATCGTTGGCAAGGACATAGTTGCCGTCCAAACGCCACGCGGCGTCATTACCAATTTTCTGTAGGTCTTCAATGGACGAAATTACAGCCGGCATTGGAAGTGCTTGCAAATAAGGATAACCGCTGTTGGCAGCATGTGATTTATCCTCTGCCCAGATAGTTGTAAAGTCCCAGTTTACATAGGCGGTGCTATCATGAGGAGAGGTCATCTTTTTCGTCGTGAGACCTACACCGCCGGCGCTGGAAGCCCGTCCGGTACTTTGCACGTCCCAATAGCAGTTGCTGATCGTTTTCGTGTTGTTTCCTATGAGTCCGCCGATATTTTGGGTTCCGTTGACTCTTCCGGTTGCATAGCAGTTGCTGATCGTTCCCGTGTTGTTTCCTATGAGCCCGCCGATATTTTGGGTTCCGTCGACCTTTCCCCTTGCATAGCTGTTAATAATTGTGCTTCCGAGGTTGGACCCAACGAGTCCGCCCATGAATTCGGAATAATTACCTGCCGTGACGTCGCCCTTGGCGTAGCATCCTGAGATTTCGCCGTTGTTACTGGAATATCCAACGAGTCCGCCGATGGATTTGCAAAACTGACCAGCCGTGATATTGCCGGTAGCGTAACAGCCGGTGACGGTATTGTCGTTGTAGCCCATAAGCCCGCCAAGGTATGAGGACGAGTTGCCTGCCGAAATATTTCCCTCGGCATAGCAGTCGGTGATCTCGCCGAGGTTGTTCTTTCCAGCGAGTCCGCCGATGGATTCGCATAACGGACCAGCCGTGATATTGCCGGTAGCGTAACAGCCGGTGACGGTATTGTGTTCGTTCATTCCTAGGAATCCGCCCATAGACTTAGAAGCGTAGCCCACTATGACCCCGCCCTCGGCGTAGCAGTCGGTGATATTACTAAAGGAACTGTATCCTGCGAATCCGCCGAAAAATTGGGCATTGTCACCATTGCCTGTAACGGTACCTGTTGCAGAGCAGTTGGCAATTGTACCAAATCCGTCCGTTCCTAGGAATCCGCCGAAAAATTGGGCATTGTCACCATTGCCTGTAACGGTACCTGTTGCAAAGCAGTTGGTAATTCTACATGATACGTTCAATCCCACGAGTCCGCCAACCAACTGTGAAGAGTTGCCATCCACCGTGACGCTGACCGCAGCGTAAGAGTCGTTGATTTTGCCTCGCTCTGTCTTTCCTACGAGTCCACCGATAGCTTCAGCTTCGTTACCGTTGCCTGTAACGGTACCCTTGGCATAACACTTGGCGATGTTGGTGTTGTAAACATGTCCCGCAAGCGCCCCCACTTGACGAGATCCTGTGATGTCGCAGTCTTCCAACCCAATATTGATTATAAAGGCTGCCATGTTGATATAGCCAAAAAGACCTACATTTTCTTGGTCAGTCCGATTTATGGTCAATCCAGTAATGACATGCTCTTGTCCGTCAAAGCTGCCCGTGAAGGGGTCAGAATTCGTGCCCAGCGGCAGGAATCCTTTTCCTCCGTTCCAACCCGATGTGGCGCTGGCGTCAATATCGTTGGCAAGGAGATAATTGCCGTTCAAGGGCCATGCGGAGTCATTGCCAATTTTTTGCAAGTCTTCAAT
>JAAYJI010000064.1 GCA_012523015.1 Candidatus Hydrogenedentota bacterium | reverse complement strand
CATAGGATAAGATGTGTTTGTATAAGAGCAATTCACAGACAAATACGACGATAGCGAGAAGGATCGGCAGCGGCGCGAGGAGGGGTGCCACCCAATAGAGGGGCAGCGAACTGAGCATCAACAGTGCGCAGACGAGGGGCATCGCCATAAAGGCTTTTTGCGCGACGGGAAAAGCTTCCATCGTCGTTTGGATGCCTTCCGCCTTCAGTTCTTGTTGCAGCTGTTTTTGGAAGGCTCGTTCACCGGGGCTGCCCGGCGGACGGGGGCCATGTTTCTTAATAATCTCGGCTATGGACGCCTTGATGCTGACAGCAAGGGCGTCAGCGGTACTTTGATCTAAGGTATTTTCCATGATAGGTACTCCCATAACGTCGATTATAATAAGCCATCGGTGAAAATACAAGCTATTTTAAAGCGGCACGACTGCCGCTCCATGCAAGAGATACGCGGCGGCCGCTTAACGGGACATTTCCTGTACTTTGGCGAGGATACTGTCGGGATCAAGACCTTGATGGAACATGTGTTCGCTCAGTCCGCCTTTTCCGTGTTTGGTCACGCCCAGGGCGGCGTATTTCGGTGCGAAACCCCGTTCGAGGAGCCACGTACCAAAGCGGCTGCCCAGACCGGTGCGCACGTTCTGGCTTTCCACGACCAAGACAAAGGGCGCTGCGCCCAATCGGGTCATCATGGCTTCGTCCACCTTATTCAGCGTCGGTTTGTTGATGAGTCCCACATCCAAGCCTGCGGCGCGGGCACGTTCCACAGCGTCCAAGCTTCGGCAGAGCATATCGCCGTAGGACACGACATAGCCTTGTGTGCCTTCGCGGATGAGCTCATCTTTTCCCGGTACAAAACGGTAGTTTTCATCATAGAGGCGCGAACCGTCTTCCCGACAAATAAAGGGCGTCACACTGCGCAAGGTGAACACGAATCGGATACCGGGATCTTTCCAGATGCCTTCCACCAAGGCTTTCAGCTGTGCCGCATCGGCGGGGAAGTAGAGGGCTGTTTTATCGCCTTCGGGGATGGCGCAGTCGGCAAGGTTGATGTTGATGCCGTAGTGGCAGGTATTGTCTGCCATATCGTCGATGCCGGCATGAGAGAAGTGGCAAATAGCGTTGGCTTCATTAAGGCGTGCCATAGTCAGTTCCGACAAGATCATTTCCAAAAAGGCGGAGAAGGTGCTGAAGATACCTTGTTTGCCCGCTTTGAAGCCGAATCCGGCTGCCGCTGAAAAATTACCCCGCTCCTGTACGCCGCCGTTCACACAGACTTCGGGATGGGCGGCACGGATGCCTTTAAGCCCCGTAGAGCCTTCCAGATCGGAATCGACAACGAGCAGGCTGTTCACGCGCTCTGCTTCGCTCATGCCGTCGAGAATGCCGTTGACGATCTTGCCGAATTCAACACGGTTGCTTGCCGTTTCTTCGGTGCAGCCGCGATAGACGACGGAGCCGCCGGTTTTCCCCACGCCTTCGAGGTAGCGCACCGCTTCGTCATGCCCCCGTGCCTTCAAGTAGGTGATGGCAATATCTTTTTTGATCACGTCGTGACCGGAGGCACTGCCTTCCAGCCCTTCGATGCCCGGCGCCATTTTACGGCGGTTCACCAGTGCGACAGGACCGTCTGCGCGCATGGCGGCGATCATCCGCGCATAGAGCGCATCGAAGGCTTCACCGTCACCCGTGTCCACGTGTAAACCGTGGCCTGTGAGGGTGGCGGCAAGGTCGAAGCCGGGCAGGTATTGCGACGGGTGACCGCTGATGGTCACGTCGTTGTCGTCGAGGAGCAGTTTCACGTTCAAGTTGCGTGACACGGCGAAGCGCGCCGCCTCAGCGTCGTTGCCTTCCATCTGGGAGCCGTCGGAGCCGAGCATGAGCACGACTTTATCCGGGTTGGCCATGGCAACGCCATTGACGAAGGGCCACATATGTCCGAGGCGGCCTGAGGCGAATTTGATGCCCAAGCTGTCATCCAGTTCGGGGTGTCCGTAGAGACCTTGGTTTGCTGCGCGGTATTCCAGCAACTTTTCCATGGCCATATCGCCGTTGAAGGCTGCCAAGGCGTATTGCAGCGCCACCCGATGCCCTGCCTCATCGAAATGGGCGGGATACACGCGATCCGACCCTTTTATGAAGGCGTCGGCAATGACCGCTTCCGGAACCACACTGTAGGCACCGCCGGTGTGTCCGCCCAAGCCGCGTGCGCCGGCGACGGCGGTGAAGAAGATGATCGTGTCCCGCATCACTTGTATATTACGCAACAATTGTTCGCGTTGTTCCGGGGTGATCTCATCGGTAAAGGGGTTGATCGCGACGGGGCGATAGCCGGTGGTGTCAATGGGGAATGTCATGGCGGATATCCTCATATTAAAGTTAGATTGATGCCGCGCAATACAGTAGAGAGGCTTTGGATAAAGCGGGGGCGCGACGGAAAACCGACTGTAGTATATCACGGTTTCGAAAGCGTGGACAATTCGAGTTTTGCCCGGCTATAACAGTATGCAGGTTAAAAACTGAACTGAATCCATACAATTCGGAAAATGAGAGCAAAGAGCTCTTATAGATAGTTGTCGCTATGAATACAAACAACGAAGAATCCAGAAAAGGAGACCGTGTTATGTCAATGGAAATGTG
>JAAYJI010000063.1 GCA_012523015.1 Candidatus Hydrogenedentota bacterium | reverse complement strand
TATTCTTGATATTATTCTGTTTCTTTTTATCATACCAACATAATATCCCATAGCATAGTAATGCGAACACTATATCATTAGGTAATGTTTCTTCCCTATTATACCCCTTCCCACAGCTCCCAATAACTCTTTCCTTTGAACTTTGCGGCCGCTTCCCGCTTTGCGTTTGCATGTACACATCACACATTCTTTCACATTCCAAAACTTGAATAGTCATACACATTCGGTCCGTCAACCTAGCGGGGTCTGCGCTTGTCCAACGATTCATGGAGGGGCTATGGTAGCGGTAGGGGAAATAATAGAGCGCGGCATTGTCAAGCCCCATTTTTGATCCGGTTGTTATGGCGAGTTTGTGGGTTTCATGAGCGCGTCTCCCGACAAACTTGCATGGGCGTTTGTGGCTGAACGTAGCAACACGTAACACGAGCGACGGCGTACACGGGTACGGCGCAATTCACGGCCCATACTACTTTTATGAAACCCGAGTGTCTGAGCTGTTTCCCGGTTGCTCAATCCTTGCTTTTTAAATGTTTCCGGTTTTATACAGTCATCTCGTGTAAAATGGTGATGGGACAGTATGGACTCCTTCGGTTATTTGCTTAGAACTATTGTACCGAAGATCTCTGTGATGTCCTCTTTTGGGGAACCGGTTGCATTTCAACCTTGAACCCGCCGCCGATAAAAAAAATCCCGCGATTAGGCTGTACACTCAATTAGGATTGAGCAAAGCCTGCACCTCTTCGGTGTCAATATTCTCAAGGGTCACAACGGTTACGCCCGTATCAATGAGGGGCGGCACCTCTTCACCATGGAGCACGGCAACTGCCGCTTTCACTGCCTCATAGCCCATCTTAAAGGGATTTTGCACGATCAGTGCTTGGATAACCCCTTCGCGGAGGGCGCGCAACTGTTCTCCAGTCGCATCAAAGCCGATTAATTTAACTTGACCCACTTTTCCGGCTGCACGCAGGGCTTGCGCCGCGCCAATGGCCCCGGGTTCATTGGCGGCGAAGATACCCGCTAAGGCGGGATGAGCCGTGATCATGTCAGAGGTGACATTCATGCCGGTGCCTACGTCACTCTGACTGTAATTGGTGACGACAAGGGGCATTTCGGGAAATTCGCGGAGCCCTTCTTTGAATCCCTGCTCACGCAGTTCAGACGTGGCGGCTCCGGACACAAAGGGCAGCAAACCAACCTCGCCTTTATGATCAAGCAATTCCGCCATCTGCCGTGCCGCCATGCGCGCCCCTTCCACATTATCGGTAGCAACCAATGATTTGGGAAGATCCGATTTGACACCTGAATCAATCATGATCACCGGTATCCCGGCATTGACAGCCTGGGCTACCACGCTTACGAGGGCGTTTTCATCGCAGGCGGCGAGGACCAAGGCACTCACACGGCGGGTGATCATATCCTGCACAATGCTGATCTGTTGGGCAATTTCCGTTTCTTTGGGCGGCCCTTGCCATAGAATGGAGGCATCCACTTCCTGGCCCGCCTTCTCGGCGCCTGCTTTCACGGAAATCCAAAATTGATGGGCGAGTCCTTTGGGGATTACCGCAATCTCCAAGGCTTTCTTTCCTCCGTCTGCAGGCGCAGCCGCCGCCGATTCGCCCGGCGTTGTCGCCGGCTTGGTACAGGCTGCGAAGAGCAAGGGCACGATCACCATCAATAACCAAAAGTTTTTTTTCATTGTCGATTTCCTCAGCATAAATAAAGGGCGCTACACATAGGGACAACAATCGGGTTGTATACAGATCGAATAGAGCAATCTACCCTATCCTTTCACCGCACAATTAGCGAATCGCTTGGAAAAGTATACCGTAATAAGCGGAGACTTGCCTAAGTCATCCCGCGGGCAGCCTTCTTCAGGAGCAAGGGCATGATCATAGGAAACAGCAAAACCATATGGGCGTATCGTGACGCTACAAGAAGGCGGTCAGGATTAACGTGGAATTTGATATTGCTTGGTGGCGCCTCCGCTTTGCACTTCAACACCGATGGCGTTCGATTCAACCGCAATCAATCGGGCAGGTGTTCCCGGGATCACCTCGCCCACATAGACTTTTTTTAGATTAATGATAGCCAAGGCGTCCGGTTGTTGTTTATCGGCAGGCCGCAATACATTCAATCGGATATTATCGAGTCCAAGCATTTCCCGTTCGTGCATCGATAAACGGGGTAAACTTTTCATATTCACCTCTTGAGATGCTGTACGTGTTGCCGGCGGGGGAGGCGGCGGGGGCGAAGGATCCGGTGTGAACGCGGGAACTTGCGTTTGTACCGGTTCAGGTTCTACAACCTCTGCCCGGGCAACCTGCATCAATTCATTCACATCCGGTAAAGGATGTTCCTCTATAGCAGGAGTCGTTACGGGAGGCGGCATCGCGGGAGGCGCAGGCGGCGGTGTCACAGGCGGTGTTTCCGTCTTAACTTCGGGCAGGCGCAGCACTTCAACAGCTTGTTTGGGCGCCGGGGGCGGCGTCGCTTCTTGTACAACGGCAGGCTTAGGAACAGGTACAGGCTCTTTCTTCGCCGCAGGAACAACCGCAGGTGTGACAGCAGGCGGTTCCGGCTTTTTCACAGGCGCAGCAGGGGGCGCTTCTTGTTGCGCTATCATTTCCGAAGTATCAGCCGGTGCCTCGGCCGCCTCCCCTTGCGCAGAAAGAGGAAGGGTATAGGTATAGAGTTCGGAAGCAACACGTTTATCTTCAGTTGCTGCTGTTTCCGTCCTGTCCGGTTTCATTACCAGCCAAACACCGACCCCTGCGGACATGGCGGCGATGACCACGCAAAAAAATACAGCCGCCATGAGCGGGATCCACAGGCGAAGGGCAGTCGACTCTCTATGACCGGATCGGTGACCCAAAAGATTCGCAGCTGCATCCTCCGGCGACAAGGGAAAAAAGTCCTCTGATGAGTCTTTGCTCTGACTCATCTTCTCCTCTTCGAGTTTATTTAAGGCGTCTAAAATAGAACTCATGGACTCTTTTCATCCTGCACATAGGACTTCATACACATAAGCACTCCCTCATCATATGGATTCCGGTTCATGGGGCACCAAGGGCGTGCTGCCAAGGACAGGTACGGTGACCTCTCCTTTGTCGTAGGGATTCAAATCGATCTCGGGCACAGCTTCAGCGCCAATAGCGGGCAATTCACGAACCGTCATCAATGCCTGCACATCGGAAACTTCTGCTTCCGAGGAATCGCTTTCAGCAGCATGGGTCTGTGCGACCGATCCCGACGGCGGAGAGGCGGCTTCTTCGGCTGCACGTTCTTTGACCGCAGGCGGGAAACCATCTCCATCTGTCGTCGCCAGTGGAGCTGTGGCGTCCATAGGCAACAGACCGCTGTCAGACGGAAGGGGCGGCGCGATGCTTTGCAGATCGGTCCGTGCGGCAGGCTTCGGCGCTGCAACCGTCTTTTTGGGAGACGGCTGCTTTTTCGGCGCTGCACTTACTTTTCCCGGGGACGCAGCAACCTGTTGTTCTTGCGCCACTGCCGGTTCATCCAAATTGAGAGAAACACCTTTCCCATTTCCCGGCGTCAGGATGGGCGTCTCGGGCAGCAAATTCGCCAAAGCGAAACGTACCTGACGCCCCGCTTTACCATCAGCGTTTAATCCCGCCGCATTTTGAATCGCGCGAATCACGTTTTCCGTTTCCCGATCATAGGCATCGGTCGTATTTTCGGCGTCCAATCGACCCGAGTCGCGTAATTGCTTTTTCAACGCCAACACAGAAGCGCCACGCTGACCGGGCGTCAATGCCGCCGCTTCCGGCGAAGGATCAGACCACGGGACAAGATAAACACCCTCGTAGAATGCGGTGAATTCATCGGGTGAAACGGTAATACGTTTATTAGCGCCGGCGAGGAGCGTAACGCCTCGTTCGTTCATGCGAACCACGGCCATCCAAAAACTGTTGTCTTCATAGCCCATCTTCGCCAGACCAGGCAGATTGAGGGCGCGCATTTGCGCAAGATCGGAAGAGAGTGATTCACAGTCAAGCCCTTGCTCTTCAATATAAGCAACAAGATCGTCCGTATCCGCATCTTGTGGATAGTGTGCTGCCAAATCACGGTTCCAGAGGGCGATCAAAGTATCCAATGCGGCGTGCAATGTCCTTTCGCTATCAAGCGTCTCCAACAGAGGCGTGAGCGATTCATTCTCAAGGACGGTACCCGTCGCATTGAGACGTTCCATAACAAGATGGAGGGCGCTGTCCGCAGCGACCACAGCCGAAGGCGGCACTGAATCTTCCCTGCGCTCTGCCGTCACTTTGGGTAAGCCCGTCTCCGGTAGCTGTGCAGTCTCAACCGTAACACTATCGGAAACCAAATGGTTGAAGAGCCTTAATTCATGAACAAAACGATCCATGGAGCCCGACATATACCACGCCACGGCCACCACAAATAAGAAAAGTACCGCCAAGGATGGGGCGGGCAGCCAACGGCGCCAAAAAGAAGATTTCTCCTTCTTGGGCACAACGATCTGATCGCCCCGCAGTTCTTTCATGGCTTTTTTTACCAGCGCGGCCGTGATAATGTGTTGGTCCCGCGTATAGCCGATAAGCAGGCTGCGATCACAAATAGCGTTGATCATGCGGGGCACGCCGCCCGCCAGTTTATAGACTTTTTTGATGGCGCTCTTGGTGAAACCAATGCGTTTGCGGCCCCCTGCAACTTGGATGCGGTAGGCTATGTACTGCAGCGTTTCGATGGCGTTCAACGGCTTCAAATGATAGCGCGCCGTGATACGTTGATTCAGCTGGCGCAGCTCATACATCTTTAATTTTGCCGCCAGTTCCGGCTGTCCAATTAACACGATCTGAAGCAATTTTTCGGTATCGGTTTCAAGGTTGGATAAAAGGCGGATCTGTTCCAATACCATGATCGGCAGATTCTGCGCTTCGTCAATCACGAGCACGCAGCGTTTCCCGTGGGCAGCGGCATTGAGCAAATAAGCATTCAGCTCTTCTGTCAGGTCTAGAGCGCTGTCTGAATCAGATACAATCCCAAACTCATGATTGATCTTTTTCAGCAACTCAATGCTGTCAAGGAGGGGATTAAAAATGAAGGCAACTTCAATGCCCGAGTCCAATTGGCGTAACAGATTGCGGCTGATTGTCGTCTTACCCGTGCCGATCTCCCCTGTAATCAGCACAAAACCGCCGCGGCTTTTGATCCCATAACTAAGATGCGCAAAAGCCTCTTTATGCTTTTCGCTGAGGTACAAATATTTAGGATCGGGGGTCAGATTAAAGGGTCGTTCCCGTAGTCCATAAAATGATTCGTACATACCGCCTACCTGTTTTTCCCGGATCAGGATAATTTAAAAATACCGTGAGGACACACTTCTTCTTGTTTAACTTCAATAGATTAGCATATAACGGAAAAAAAAGCAACATCCTTCTTATCTTTGTCAACTATTAACCAAAATTTGCAGGAGACTTTTTACCGAGAAATCGCCATTATTAATCCCCAAAAAACGATATACTTGGATTTTTTATAAGGTTAATCGCTATATATAGTAGCTATAAGACTAAATTTCTCTTCATGTAGAAAGCTCCCTATCTATGCTCTTTTAAATCCCGATTGAAGATTTGTTGAATTTTTTTATTTTCGTGATTATGTAAAGAATTATCTAAGATCGGTGGCCTGCTCACGCCTATATCGTTGCCGCTACACCTTATTTTCAACCCTTTCATTTCACCCTTCCTTTCCCAAGTGCTCATAGAAGTTGACACCTGAAAATATTTTCAGTATACTAAGAGCAAGTAGGTGTTGTGCTAAAAAAATGAGGAGAGTAGAACTTATGAAAATGCAAGAATTAGCAGGTTATGGAATTCCAACGGCGTTAAGTACCCAATGGCAAGAACAACAAGGCCCGGGGCTGTTGCCCCTGCAAGAGCAGGCGATCCGCAAGTACGATTTATTCGGCACAGATAATTTGTTGGTGCAAGCGCCGACGAGTTCAGGCAAAACCTTCATCGGCGAAATGGCTGCTGCCCACACGGTGCTCCAAGGGCGACGGGTCGTTTTTTTAGTGCCTCTGAAAGCCTTGGCGGAAGAAAAGTATCAGGACTTTCAAAAGAAATATGCTGCTTATGGGATGCGCGTCATTGTGTGTACCCGCGACCATCGCAATTTTGATCTGGCTTTTAAAGGCGGTGATTTCGATATTGCCGTGGCAGTCTATGAAAAATTTGAACGGCTCATTGTCTCCTACCCCGAACGCTTGCACGAAATAGCCTTGGTCGTTGCCGATGAATTGGAGATATTATCCGATCCGGAACGGGGCGTAACCATCGAACTGTTGCTGACTCGTTTGCTTATTATCGGCACACGGCTCATCGGCCTTTCTGCAGTCTTGGGCGAAGCGGAGCAACTCGCTTCTTGGCTGAAAGCGCGTTTGCTGGAACAAGACCGCCGCCCTCGGGAATTGCGCTACGGCGTATTGCATGAAGGGCAGTATCGCTATTGCGGACACAACGACCACAGTGAAGGTAAGGAAGAATTGGAAATGTCCCATGGTGAAACCACTTGGTCTGAAGTGATGACGAATGTGCGGCTTTTGGCAGAACAAGGAGAGCCCTGTCTCATTTTTGTGAAGGCGCGGCGAGAAGCGTGGCGGGGTGCAGAAGCATTGTCGCGTCGTGTATCCTTAGCTGCAGCATCAACCTGTATCGATGCGCTCCGTGCATTGCCGCCGACCCGATCGCGCAACTTGCTCCTGCGCATCTGCGAAACGGGAACGGCTTTCCACAGCGCTGATCTGTTGCCTGAAGAGCGGCGCATCGTTGAAACTGCCTTCCGATCCGGAGAAATCAAGATTTTAGTAGCAACGTATACCCTCGCGGCAGGGATGAATCTTCCTGTGCGCAATGTCTTTGTAAGTACCGACAAATGGATCTATGATCCTGATCTTGACCTCCCCTGGCGTTCGCCCATTACACAAGGCGAATTTGAAAATATGAGCGGCCGCGCAGGCCGTTATGGCTCGGGCTCAGAATATGGACGGGCTATCTTAGTGGCAGCGTCTCCTTTGGAACGGGATGCTTTATGGCAGCGTTACGTGAAAGGACAACGCGATGCTATAGCGCCGAGAATCGCCCAAAGCACGCTTGACGATTCCATTGTTCAGCTGGTTGCCTCGCGCTATTGTAAAAGCATGGGGGATCTGGAAGCCTTTTTCAATCAAAGTCTCTCGGCGCAGCCCACGCCGACCAATCGTTTCATAGGCGAAGAGATCCATTTCCGCTTATCGGCCGCCTTGCGTCGCTGCATCGAAATCGGCGCAGTGCAAGCCTGCGACGCCGACGCCGCCCTCTTTTCCATTACACCGGGCAGCGCCTTAGAAGGACTTAGTTTGAGCGCTTCTCCCTTTGGCCGGACCATCGCTGCAAAAGGTTTGTCCCTTGCTTCAGCCCGCATGCTGCGCCATTGGCTGCGCCTATCGGAAAATCGCGAATGGTATCCATTAGACTTCCTGCTCAGCTTGGCGATGCTGCCCGATGCAAGACTGCGCCAAGTGACCCTTACGCGCCGCGAATATGAATCAGGCGTCTACGTTAAACAAATGAAAGAACAAAGTGCTGCCCGAGAACTGCATACAGACATCCCAATCAACCGATTTCGTAATTGCCGCCTCATGCCTTATTACGATGAGGTACGCGCCATCAAAACAGCCCTCTTTCTTGAATGCTGGATGGAGGAAACATCCATGGAAGATATTGAAAACACCTACGATGTTTCAGCGGGGCAGATTCGTACTGCTGCCGATACCTTGGCATGGCTCGCAGACGGGGCAGCAGCCCTTGCCGACGCGCAAAACCTAGCCCCTTCTTTCGCCGAAGCACTGCGCCGTTTCTCCGAACGTATCAACCTCGGCATAGGCAACGCTTTGCTTGAAGTTGCCCGAGTCCTTCCAACACTCCCCCGCTCCGCCCTCTTTGCTCTCGACAAGGCGGAGTTAATCCATCCTAACCGATTGAAACAGGTGGAAAGTACGGTGTTGGAACAATGGCTCTCTCCTTCTCAGGCAGCGGCATTAAAAGCCTGGGCAGCGGCTCAGGATGCTTCTGAACAAGAAGATACACCGGCACAACACAACACGCCCATACTTATTATTGATGAGCGGCGCCCGGACAGTATTTGTATCAAGGACTCGAAAATAGCCCTTCAGAAAAAGCAATATCAATTGATCTTGGCATTGGCAGAACATCCCGGAGAATGCGTGGCGTATGAGGATATTTACCACCAAATTTGGGGGGATATCATTGTGGAAGACAACCAATTACATTATCAAAAACGAATTTTGACGCAGCGTCTCGCAGAGGTTGATCCAAGCTTTGCAGCGTATATCGGCACCATTCCCAAGCATGGCTTTGTACTGAAGCTGAAGGCAGCGCAGGTATCTATTATCAAGAAAAAAAGTCACGCTGCCTAAGCCGCAGGTTGAAACACAAATAGGAGAACCTCATACGGGGCGTGCCGTCGCGCGCCCCTTTACCTATTCCTCCTTCGAATTAGGCTAGAGAACGCTGCAAGGCTACCACCACCCCTTGAAGCTGCACCGCAGCTGCGGGATAAATGAAGGGCTTCATTCGATGGTTGGCGGGACGCAATTCCACCATATCAGAACGGGGATAAAAATATTTCACGGTGGCTTCGTCATCAATCAATGCAACTACTACATCGCCGGGCCGCGCTTTTACAGAACGGTCGACAATGATCACGTCCCCGGCTAGGATGCCTGCCTCGATCATGCTGTCCCCCGTGACACGCAGACAAAAGGCGTCCCGCTCCGCCAACCGGGACTGTACGGGAATATAGTCTTCAATATTTTCCATGGCGAGCAAGGGTTCCCCGGCGGCAACACGGCCGACCAAAGGCAACACGGGGCCTAAGGAACGGCGCAACAAGAACGACGCCTTTTCGGTGAGCCGTATACTGCGCGCTTTGGGGCTGCGCTCAATAATGCCCTTCTTTTCCAAGGTCTTTAAATGAGCATGCACGCCATTGGTGGAGGCGATACCAAAGTGGCGTCCAATCTCTTGGATCGATGGCGGATATCCTAAGCTATCGATGCAATCTGCAATATACGCCAATATCTCTTGCTGTCGTGCTGTCATCGGAGCAGCCATAGCTTTATTCCTTAACCGTATCGTAGCGTTGTTACTGAATATAGTTTCAGTATACGCGAAATGTGAAACCATGTCAAGAAAAAAAATCCTGTACTATTAACATTAGATGAGTGAGAATCTTTCTTTTGAAAACACCCTAAAAAGATGTATCATGCCTCTGGTAAAAGCAATTGCATACAACCTGCACATTCTTAAATAAACGCGGTATCAAGGAGTTGAACACGGTTATGAAACGAGTATCTACCCTATGCATTCCTCTGAGTCTTTGCCTTAGTATTTTTATGGTGAGCGCCTTTGCCGCAACTCAAGCGCCCTTTCATTTGAAAAGCAAGACCTTGTTAGAGCAACCCTCTCCCTTACGCAGCGCTTTTTATGTGCATAAAACCGGAACGGAAATGATGCGTTACGACGCACGCTCTGCAGACAACGGGCGCACGTGGACGCCGCAAAAACCGGAACCTGATTTTGATGGTTCATTGCCTAAAAACTATCGCCGTTTCTCCTACCCCGGATTTGTAGATCCGGAAACAGGTGCACTCCTCGCAGTACTCCTTGCCATGGATCGTGAAGACGTTGACAGAAATATCGACGAGCCGAAAGAAACGGCTACGGACAGTTATATCCGTTACCGTGTTTCGCTCGACGGCGGGCGCAACTTTTTATTTGATGAACCGGTCATTCAAGAAGGCGATTTTAATTTCAAACATCCCTTGGAAGGATTATATTTGGGGAAAAACGCCATCTTTCTCGGTGATTTGGGCTGCCGTCCTATACGTACCCAAGAAGGCCGCGTTCTAGTTCCCACGCAAATGACCCTTTTAGACAGTCAAGGCGAATTAGAAACCTATGGAAGCGGCTGGGATTATTACCAATGTCTCATGCTTATCGGCACTTGGCAAGAAGATCACCGCCTCGCTTGGACCGTATCGGAACCGATCCAAGCCGATCCTGACCGAAGCGTACGGGGTCTTTATGAACCTACCTTGGCGGAGATGCCCGACGGTCGAATCCTCTGCGTAATGCGCGGCAGCAACGGATTAAAAAAAGATGCTGCTTATCAGTTGCCAAGCCATAAATGGTATGCCGTCTCCACCGATGGCGGCGTCCACTGGAGCACTCCTGAAATTTGGCATTATTCCAATGGCCGGCCTTTTTTCTCTCCGTCCAGCATGTCTCAAATTATTCAACACAGCAGCGGCCGCTATTTCTGGATTGGCAATCTATGCCCAACAAATGCGCGAGGCAACGCGCCGCGGTGGCCGCTGGTCTTGGGTGAAATTGATCCTGAAAGCATGATGCTGATTGAGGACAGTGTCTTCCCCATAGACACGAAAGAAGACACAGACGTTGAAGGGTTGCAACTATCCAACTTCTACGCCTTTGAAGACCGTGAAACGGGCGACATTGTGCTGCCCATGCAGCGATGGACGCCACCGGAAAATTATCAATGGGTTATCTATCGTATGGGCGCCGACGCGGAGCAAGAGGAAGGCTGAGTTCCCAGATCCAACAAGCAACGCTTATTTTCCCGATACCATAGCAGCGGCAGGTATCGGGATTTCTTTGAGAATGTCGTCTAGCACCGCCTCGGCGGTGACACGGCGCAAGCGGCTTTCCGGATTGACAATCAAACGGTGCTGCAATACCGGTTTCGCCAAGTATTTAACATCATCAGGCAGCACATAGGAACGCCCGGTGACTGCCGCATAGGCTTGCGTAGCACGAAACAACATCATTGCCGCACGGGGACTGGCGCCTACCGTTAAATGGACGGAATCCCGTGTCCTCGCAACGAGGCGCAGCATATATTCACGGACCTTATCATGAACGAATATGTCACGCACCGCCGCCTGCATCATGATCAACGTTTGCGCATCCGTTACCCGCTGTACCTTATCAATAGGATGGTTCAAGCGTGTCAGTTCAAGCAATTTCGCTTCTGCGTAAAAACTTGGATAGCCCATAGACAAACGCATCATAAAACGATCCAGCTGCGCCTCGGGCAAGGGAAAGGTGCCTTCATGTTCGAGTGGATTTTGTGTCGCGAAAACAATAAAGGGCTGTTCCAATTTATAGGTCTGACCGTCAATACTGACCTGCCCTTCCGCCATGGCTTCCAAGAGCGCCGCCTGCGTACGCGGTGTGGCGCGGTTGATTTCGTCAGCCACCAATATTTGAGAGAACACCGGGCCCGGAACAAATATAAATTCTTGTGTTTTCGGATTAAAAACGGAGACTCCCGTAATATCGGAAGGAAGCAAGTCCGGCGTACATTGAATGCGGTTAAACAGGCATCCGCTGCAAAGGGCAAGGCTTCGCGCCAACATCGTTTTAGCAACACCGGGCACATCCTCCATGAGCACATGGCCCCCCGCCAACACGGCGGCCAACGCCGTCTTGATCACGGGCGTCTTGTCGAGAATAACGGCATCCATCCCGGCGATCAAGGCTTTAACAGTCTGTCTAAAATCCGCCATGGCTTCTTATCCTTTCTATTACCAGCCGCGTGTGTGCATAGCGGCCATGGATTCGCGATCTGTAGCATGGGGCGGCGCAGGCGAAAGCGCTGCAATTTCCCCATATTCTTCCGCACTCAATCGAATGTTCAGACAGGTCAAGGTCTCCTCTAATTGTGCCAGATTTCTGGCTCCGATAATAGGCGCGGTCACGGCGGGATGCGCCATAGTCCACGCAGTCGCCAGCGCAGCCGGGGCGTAGTTATGCTTTTGTGCCCACGCGACAAAACGTTCCGCAACGACAGGATACGTGGGGTTATCGTAGCGCTGACGATACATCTCCGTTTCCGTGAGGCGCCCGGTTTCACCGCGCAAATACTTTCCTGTCAGCAATCCTGCGCCAATGACATTATAAGGAAACACAGCCAAATTTTCCTCAAGCGCCATGGGCAGCAGTTCCACTTCCGCCTGACGTTTAACAAGACTGTACATGGGCTGAATACATACGGGAGCGGCCAGGTTGTGCAAGGCGCAAAGCCCCAGCGCTTTTTGACACTGCCACGCGGCAAAATTGGAAATACCCACATACAAAACCTTGCCTTGCCGGACGAGCGATTCCACAGCGCGCAAGGATTCTTCCAGAGCTGTCTTGGTGTCCCAATGATGCAAATATAAAATATCTACGCGATCGGTCTTTAATTGTTTTAAAGAGCGATCCATGGAAAGCAGGATATTTCGACGGGACAAGCCTTGGTCGTTTCTGCCGCCGCCGAAGGGGAAAAAGATTTTGGTCGTGAGAATAATTTCATCGCGCCGATCTCCCAGCCAACGCCCCACAATGCGTTCCGTCTCGCCCTTATTATAATTGTGTGCACAATCGAAAACCGTGATTCCCCGATCAAAAGCATAATCCATCAACGCCCTGGATTCAGCTTCGTCGGCTTCATTACCGAAGGTCATTGTGCCCAGGCAAAGTGCTGATATTTCAAGTCCTGTCCGTCCGAAGGCTACATAATTCATGATCTGGGTTTACTCCTTTCCGGATTACAATTTGCATCCATTGTCCATTGTATATATCTTAACTGGTATCATTGCAACCGATCTAAGTTTATTTTCGGAGAAAATTATGGACACTTCCCCCTTTTCATCTGCCTATAGCGCGTATCGAATCACCGGACAATGCGCAAAAGAAAACAGTGAATTGATGGAGTCTGATCTACAGCATTGCTGGATGAAAGCGCGGTTTCCCGATTCACTAACCAGCGTTGAAGGGCATCGCATACGCATTATATCACCCGGATGGTGGAACCGACAGGCAGGCCCTGACTTCCAAAACGCGCAAGTCGAATTTAACGGACAGTTATGTACCGGCGACGTTGAAATCCATTCGGCAGCGCCCAATTGGTATAGCCATGGACACCAAAACGATCCTGCCTACAACAAAGTCATACTTCACGTGCTTCAACATCCACCGAGCGAAAACGTGAAGCCCGCTGTAACCGAAGCAGGCAAAACCATCGCTACACTTGTCATCCCCGCAGCACTGCTCCACAAATCTTCTATGGCAGAAATTGTTCCCGATCGCTGCGGACGCTGTGCCTCCTTTCTTCTCAACCACCAAGGCTCAGTCAACGGACTGGCCTACTTCTTGGACATTGCCGGAGAATGGCGCATACTCGAAAAGGCACGGCGCTTCCGTGAACGGGCGGAAAGAACCGATGCTGAACAAGCCCTATATGAACTCTTCATGGAAGCCTGCGGTTACGCCCAATTTAAGAAACTCTTTCGGATCGTTGCAGAATCGCTTCCCTATACCCGAGCTCGGCAAATCGCACAACAAAACCCTTTGGCTTTGGAAGCCTGTTTCTTTCGGCTTAGCGATCTGTGCCCCGAATCATGGAGCTACGACACGGAAATCCCAAAACATTATAGCGACATTTCGACCCTATTAAAGGAAACCATGCCCGGGTTAAAAAGTTTGAATTTACAGTGGCCGAAAAACCAAATCCGGCCGGCCAATGTGCCGGAACGGCGTTTTGCCGGTGCTGCACGTTTTTTGTCGCGTACAGCAGAGCGGGGGCTCCACAAAAATCTTGATTTAATTTGGAGACAGCAGAATACTCCCCTGGAACGGCGCCAAGCCATGGAGCGCCTCTTTGGAAAGGCAACCGGATTTTGGGCGAATCATTTTAAATGGGATGGCGAGCCCATGCAGAAAGCTACCGCTCCCTTAGGCATGGGACGGATTCGCGCTATTATTGGCAATGTATTCATTCCTGCTGCCATCGCATCCGCCAGTGGAGAAGAGAAAGAGACGGATTCTCTCCTCAGAAAGAATATACACAACTTTTTTATAGCACTGCCCAAAGAACCTGAAAACCGCATCCACCGGCGCATGATTGAATGGCTCAATTTGAAAACCAACGCACTGAAATTGAATTTTCGGCGGCAGCAAGGGCTGATGCAAATCTATGAAGATTGGTGTGCCCACAACCCTTCCTGCGACAATTGCTCAATCATGGCTTATATGCAGTCATTGAGCGATATCTAAGACCGCCGCCGCGCGCATGCTCCCCCTATGCAATCGCTATTGAAAAATAGTCGGTTGCGGAATCATGGTGACCATCGCACCGCCAAAATACCTATCATGAAAGGTCGTTTGCAGCTGTGCTTTGAATGCTTCCACCAGCTGCGGCTCTTTCGCAATATTATTTTGTCTGCCGGCTTTTTCTCGATATTTTTCAATATCAACTAATTCCTCGACTTGTTCAGGTTCGACACGCTCCAAAGAATGACGCGCCAAACCGGATTGCCACGTGAAACGCCATTTCCCCGAACGGATAGACTGCTTGACAGGATCTCCCATGACAGAGATAATTTCACGGATCCGCTGCTCTTCTAATAAATTGATTCCTTCCGCATAGTAGGGCAAAGGCGTCCCGGTAAGTGCCGCCAAGGTTGGCGCAACATCAATAAGCGATGCCGGTGCCTCATTCGTGATGCCCGGGCATCCCGGAATCCGAATAAACAGGGGAATCCAAAGCGCATCTTCGTGAAGACCGCGGGGATAAGCGTCAATTCGAGTATAGGCGTAGCGGCCCTGATCACGAAAATCAAAGCCATTGGTGGAGGTTAAAATCACGATCGGCGCTTGCTCCGGCGGCAAGGCTTCGAGACGCTCTAAAAACTGACCGAGCTGCTGATCCAGATAGTTTAAGGAGGCGTCATAAACATCAATAACCGAGGAATTTTTTCCGCGCCGCATATAAGGTGAGCTGTAACGGGACAAGGCTCTCGGCTCTGTTAAATCCCGCACACGCACAAATACAAATTGCTGCACATGGGCATGGTCGACGATCCAGTCTCCCGCTTTTTTCAAGGTCACCCGTGCGCCAGCCGGCACCATCCGATAGGGAGAGGTGCGTCGGGAATCTGTGTAATAGGGCAGTTCCATGGGGATGTGTTCATCGAAAAGATCAAAGCCTTTTTCGAAACCCGAACCATAGGTCAAGTCATGGACATCTTGCCCCTGCCCCTCCGTAAAGGCCGCTGTCAGATAGCCGCAACCTTGAAACAATTCTGCAAGGGAGCATACGTTATGGGGCAACCCTTCGCCCGGAGCAAAGGGGAAATTATGACTTTGTGGTGTTAAGCCGGTGAGCAGACTCATCACGGCAGCTCCCGTATCCGGAGAAGGCGTATACACTTCTTGACAAAGGATCATGTCTGCCGCGCTGCGTTTAAGATTGGGCGTCGTATTGCGGTTATATCCGTAAATGCTCATGTGAGCGGCACCCATGCCCTCTGCAACCAGAATGACCACGCTCGGCTTTCGCGACAGCTGCGACAGATTCTGTGCGCCGGGCCCATGTACCATAAGAAAGCGATTCAGGTTTTCCGGAGGCAGCACGCCCAAGCGCTGCCGCAAACCTTTCGGATTCCTCTCCATCCAAGAAAAAGTGAGGTTCACCGTGTCGGTGGGAATCTCACTTCGTGCGATAGCCTCTTGCGTCCATCCCTTTCCTGAAAAAACCACTTCGCGGGTCAAGCTTGCCGTGGGCTGCGCTTCTTCGGGAGGCATGGCGTCGGTCAAGGCAATGTTATAACTTTCGACGATGATATAGACCGATTCCGGGAAGTCTTCTTCTTCCGAGGGCGGCGCGCAAAGAAAAGCCAATTGATCGGTGTCCCCATGATCCATGGGGATGATCATCCGCTTGTGTTCCGGCACCACATAGGCTTCTGTATAGGCGTGTTCAACGGAAACAGGCGCTGCTTCCACTTGAATCACTTCGGATCGCGTATTCACCGCGCTTAAATAATGGTAGATGCTGCTCGGTATGAGCAAGGAAATTAACAGCGCAAAGAATGCCCAGCGCAACACAATAGTTCGGCTCGTTTTCTCGCCGTAAACGGCCGCAAAAAAACTCATGAGTCGAAAGACCAGCAAGACCAAAGCGAAGACAGCGAAATGCGCCAAAGGCTCAAGCTTTTGGATGGAAGGATAGGGAATCTCGAATTGAAACCCGAAAAGAGAAGGCAAAAGGATAAGTGCGGCGCCATGGGATAATAAGTCGCACACATCCAGACTTACCGCCTTGGTAGGGCGAATAATCAGGAGCAGCACCCGATAATAAATTTGTGCGGCTGCATAAAGAACCGCCACAACAACGCACGCCCAGAGCCCCGCTTCAAAGCCGCGGATGATCCCAAAATCAAGCAATAGTGCCCGAGACCAAAGCCCGACAATGCACGAGGCAAAGGAAAGAAATAACAGGGCGAGCGCAGTCAGCATAAAAGGCTCCTCCTCCTTTGTTTGAGCGCGATCTCCATGTCCGAATCCATTGAAACAAACAGCCCTTTTGTTTCAATGCCGCGTTGCAGCGCCGTCTCTGCCCTTGTTAAATGGCTCAATAACAAGGGGAAAAGGCAGCTCGCCTGCCCCATCGTATATAAGACAAGGTGATCCACTTTTACTCTAAATACCCAAGAGAGTTTGAATTGCACTCTGTATTAAATTTCAGCCCTTAATACAGAGACAACTCCAATGCGTTCACATGCAGTATATGGTCAGTTTATAGTAAAACAAAACATTAAAGAAAAGCAATTCCTACTTTGAGAAACACAGTGAAGTTCTTTTTCCATCCCCTTGCTTTAATTTCTGCAAAACAGATACCATGTCCTTTTGACGAAAGGAGTTTCTTATGCGTTGGATATGTTTATTTGTAATGATCATGAGTGTTGTTGTGTTGCCGGCTCAGAGCTCAGAAGTTTTTTTCCAAGCTCACCGTGGCGGCTTAAAAGAAGTGCCCGAAAATACTTTGGCTGCCTATCGATACGCTTGGGATCTGAAGGCTATCCCGGAAGTGGATATCTGCGCATCAGCCGACAACGTCATCATCTGTATTCACGATGACACCTTGAAGCGCACCACCAATGCTGATGTGAATCAGGATGTGCCTGTGACCCGGCTGACTTTTGAGGAAATACGCCAATGGGACGCGGGAAGCTGGTTCGCCCCTGAATATGCCGGCGAAAAAGTGCCTGCCTTGGAAGAAGTGCTCCAAGAAATGGCGGTTCGTAAAGAGGCGCAGATTTACTTGGATCTTAAAAAGGTAGACTTGAAACAATTGGCGGCTATGATCGCCCATTATGATGTGGCGGAACGAGTCATCTTTTGCCACAACAAAATCGAATCCTGCCAAACCATGCATGAAGCCGTTCCCGGACTGCGTACCATGCTCTGGATCGGCGGGAAAGTGCCCGATATCCAAAAGAAATTCCGTAAAGCCCACGAAGACGGCTTCAAAGGATTGGATCAGGTTCAACTTCATTTGCATGCCGCTCCGGAAAAAGACGAAGGCATCAGCTACTTG
>JAAYJI010000062.1 GCA_012523015.1 Candidatus Hydrogenedentota bacterium | reverse complement strand
TGTGTGGTGTCCGTCGATGAGGATCGTTTCAAGCGGAGTCACCGCCGTGGGGAATTCACCTTTATTTTCAGGTATTTCGTTGCTGCTTTTCGAGCGTGGTTGTATTTGTCTTCTGATCCGACTCCGATCATTAGATTCGAATATCCTTTTTGTTCAATGATGACAGTGCTTGCGAGCATCCCCGGGGATCCCCTTCACCACCGCGATACTCGCGATGGTTTTTGCCCCTTCTAAAACGCTTGAAACAAAACTAATCGACGCTATAGTACACATTTTGATTGAACAAGAAGACACGTACTTATAGAATTTTCGCCTCCTTTAGAAGCGCTATTAGTATATCATAGCTATTTCGTAAAGTCAAATCACAACGAAACCCGATTCGTATTGGGGCAATGCCTGTCCGATGACTGTGACATTTTTGCGTGCCTCTTTCTCGTTTGGTCCGAGGTCAATGAATAGGGTCTGATCTTCTTTCAAATTCATTTCTCCCTCGAGATCTGTTTGCAGTCGTACCCGGTCAATATCTTTGAGGACACAAAAGAATATGGAATATTGCCACGCTTCTCCATAGCCTCTGAGTATTCGGTGTACTCTTCTGAGTCTTTTGGGATCTCTAATGTCGTATCCTACGAGATAACATCTGCGCATATGGTGCCCCCTTATTTATCGTGTAGTGAGAAAGGCTAATGAGGGTATTTCTTCGGCGAGCCATGCGGCAATCATGCGTGCGTGTAAAATAATCATGCGCCTATAACTCAGGCGATATTCAAAGAGGGGATGGGTAATCTCCGTATCCATTCGCCGACCCAACGCATTGAAGAAGCTTCTTCGTCCTGCGTCGGTGAAGGCGCATCCCGATACTGTCCTCATAAAATGACCTTCGGTAAGTTCCCCTTTGTTGAAGCAGGTGACGGCAATAGAATCGGCTATGAGGGGTCGAAAGGGTTCCATGAGATCCAGTGCAAAGGCAGGTCTTCCGGGTTTTGATACATGAAATCCTCCAATAGCGGGTTCTAATCGTGCGGTGCGCAGTGCCGCCGTGCATTCATGGGTCAACATGGTATAGGCGAAGGACAAGCAGGCATTGATGGGGTCGGGCGGCGGCCGCCGCTGTCTGCCGTTGTTATCAAATTCTTCGGCGACCTTTCCTTTAAACATTCCTGAAAAGTGTTTAAAATAGAGGGCGGCTGCCTGACCTTCATGTCCCCGTATGGATTCAATCGATGCTGCGGCTGCTGCGCTCTTCGCTTCTTTGGCGAGTTCATCGGCAACATTTTCAGGCAAGCCTTTGTGATTGCGCAGCAAGAGGGTTCGCTGGTTGGCAATCTTGGCGGTAATGAGGGCACGCGTCAATTCGAGGCACTTTTCGGCACAATCAAATTGGCGTACTTGGGCGCGGCGTATGGCGGCACTGACCGAATCGAGGGGATCAATGATGGCGAGCAATCGTCCTGCAGCCGACAAATAGGCAATGGGTATGTTCATGTTCGCCAATGCGTGAAGGGCCTGCGTGGTCAGCTGCACGGGACCGAGCAAGGACAGACTTTCAATGTTGGCAAGAGGAATGGTACGGACTACGGCTCCTGTTCTGTCGGTCACGCGCAGTTCCATGCCCCGTATGCCGATCTTCACGCCTTCCTGCTGCGCCACCACATGAATTCCATCATCGCGGGGCGGCCATATTTTGCGTGGTGTCAATTCATCGCCGGGCTTGGGCGTTCGCTGGTAATTGATTTCGTCGGGCAGGCACAGGGGCTGCAAGGAACAGCGGGGACAGCGGGGATCATTGACAAGGGGCAGAGGCCGCTCCCCCGCCGCGCAGTCTTTTGCCTGTTGAAGGGCTTCTAAAGCTTCTGCTTTCAAGGCATCATCGACCGGAATGGTGAGCTTTAATTTTTCGCTGCTGTAATAGAGCACCGCTTTGACCACCGTATAGCCTGCCTCTTCGAGGAGCAGCGCCTGAAGCCCCACTTGGACACGATCAATGGGCCAGGGCTGCGGCGCCTGGGCGGCTCGGTTGAAATCGTCTTCCTCCTCCTCCGTCTGCGGCGGCTTTGCAAAGAAGCGTTTAGGACGCCCCTTCCGGTACTCAATGGGTACGGCATATTTCCCATCGATTTCGGTCAAATCCAAGGTTGCCGTCAATTGTAAGTGGCGGCTCGACAGGACGAGGCTGCGTAAAACGGCGGGCCGCCCCGGATCTTCTTCTTCCGCAGCGCCCGCCGCTGGGCCGGTACTTGGCTGATCAACACGGCGGTGAACGGCCAAGCCCTTCTCCGTATCTTGGCTGGGGAGTTGAATGCCCTCCACTTGCATGTAATAAAACAGTCTTGGGCAGTAGATATACTCCGCCACATTTCTTGCGGGCCAAAAACTCTCACCCATATATCCCCCTTTCTATTTAGTAAGGAATATCCTCCTCATCTACAAAAGCTTTCCACGTTGCATCCATCTGTTCTTGCAAAATACGGACAACCCGTTTTTCCACGTCCTTATAATAGTCTTGGTAACTGCGCCACAGGCCGGCTTCTTCCGCTGCCACGGGCAAGGCAGAAGCATCGCGCCACAGATTCACAATGTCTTTTGCCGCGGCAGGTTTTTTAGCAGTTCCTTTTGTTGCGTCAAGATCGTCATCGCCCTGTTTAGGCAATACGAGATCCCCTTTGAAGACCTCGCTGCCGCCTACTTTTTTGGAATCAGGCTTGTCGTCTTTGGCGCTGCACGGCACATACCACCATCTGCCGGGCCAGTCCGGATCCAAGAGTGCGCGCAAGCCAATGTTGGCGGCAGCGTTCAAATCTGCTTGCAGCCCTGTGGCGGCAGGGGACGCGGGATCAGCGGCAACAAAGAGTTCCGCCCCATTCATGGGCACCCGAAGGGTGACCTTATCTGCAGCTGCTGCATCCTGTTTAAGTTCCCACTTTTTGTAAAGATCCATCAGATACTGTTGACGGGGGCTGTCTTTTTTCTTCCCGGCGCCAAGACGTTCATTTTTCCAATAGGCAGAGCCTATAAAGTCTTTCAGCGGCACATCCTGACAGCGCATGCCCGGCGCGCCGGTACGTGAATCTTGACGGGACGTATACGCGGGATATATTTCACGAAGATGCAGACCATGGAGGATACAGGCTTCCTCGAGGTATTTTTTGACTTTCGAAGATGCCCATGCCATAACGCCTCGATTTTCTCGCCGTGTCCGCGTTTGCTCGGGCCGGTAGTTGGTAAGGTCTTCGATCACAACGGCATGACAGGTTGCATCGACCCGTGTCTGCGGCCGCTTGGGATCTAAGATCAAGCCTGCACGGCGTATGCGTCCCACGCCCAATGCGGCTTCAGCAATACGGCTCGCCAGCT
Source organism: Candidatus Hydrogenedentota bacterium (assembly GCA_012523015.1). NCBI lineage: Bacteria > Pseudomonadati > Candidatus Hydrogenedentota > Candidatus Hydrogenedentota bacterium. The sequence goes on along the minus strand of JAAYJI010000062.1, from coordinate 4,264 downwards.
GCTTCACCCGCTGTTCCCGCAGTTGCTCAAGAGCATTCAACGACTTTTGTCCGAATTGTTCTTTTGTTTCTCTCTTGGTTCCATCGGGGCGCAGACGGGTGTAAAAGCCCACTTGCACCTTTCTTCGAAATTCGGTAAGGGTCGCAATACGCTTAACAGACAAGCCGCCCATCTTGTGTAAGGCTGGGTGGTTGCCTCCTTTATGTTTTCCTAAAATCCAATCGCCAAAGGAGCGCAACAGCTTTTTCCAGAGTTCGTCGTCTTCTCCCCATCGTTTTTTCCAGTGCGCCGCAATTTCTTCTGCAAGCGCCGGATTGGAAAAGAGATATTCGGCAGTAGGCTTCAATGCTTCCCTGCGCTTTTTATCTTGATTTCGGGAGCGTTTTAAATCTGCCTCTTCATCGATCTTTTTCAAAGCATCCGGTGCCAAGGGAAGGATAGAATTCGACCACAAGGTCTTTGCCTTCTCATCTTTCCACCAACGCATGGTACACAAATTATTCCAAAGGACCAGGGCGTCCACTATGATATCAACACGCCCCTTATCATCCAAGGGTAGTTTTTGACCGCCGGGTCTGGTCTTCTCATGGGTGATCAGATAATGGGCAATACGTGCCCTGTCGCTGTGGCGGCGGAGCGCCAAGGTCATTGTACGCACCGTGTCCGCCATCAAATCATCGACCGATAAAGAGGGTTTTGTAATACGCTCCTCTTCCGAAAGCTGTGTTGTATCTTGTTCGGAAGGAATCCAGCGGCCCTGCTTTTTCCACGCATCCAATTCCATCTTTTGTTTGTTGGTGCTGCCCCATCCGGAAGCGACGAGTTTATCGATGAGCGGCGACGTGCGGCCAAGGGTATATTCAATCCAATTAACCATGCCTATTTCTTCATGGGACGCCTTGCGCACGCCTTCCTCTTCGCCTTGGAGTTTGATCAGGAACTGGCGATCCAAACGCGCCCAGGGCGCGGGATGAACCTTACCATCAGGCAACAAGTCCGCCGCAATGCGCCGATAGACGACGGTACGGTCTCTTGCAGTCTTCAATCCCTTTTTCTGCAGCGCTGACGGTTCTTTCAGATGCAGGTATAAATCGGTCTGTGCAGGGGGTTTATGTCCTGCGGCAGCACAGGCTTTTGTCATTGCCTCGCTACTCAGAGTTTCCCACACGGCACAGGCAGCGGCATAGCGATGGCCAAGATCCACAGAAAGCACGCGCAGACCGGGCAGCCGCGAAAGGATCAATTTTGCCTGGGTACCTTTGCGCCCTTTGTTTTCTTCTGCAAAAGGAAAGCGATCAGGCTGCCCTTTAAGCTGAAGTTTTTTCCTATAATCATGCCAAGGCCCTTGGGGCTGAAGTTTTGCAGAAAAGGTGATCAACCACTGCAGCTGCTCTTGCATCTTTTCCAAGCGCAAGCGCCGCTCTTCATCGGAAAGCTTGGGATTGTCTCTTACTGCAGCCATCGCATTTAACTGACGCCGCGGCGCCTGCAAGCGGCCGTTCCAATCCTTTTGACCGAAAAGATCTATAATTTGGATCTTATTGTCTTTGCCTGCACCACCAACAGAGCGGCCCAATCGGTCGGCACGGGAAAGCTGAACGACTTCGCCTTCACCGTCAGGTTGGTCGATCGCAAGATCCTGCGCCAGTCGTTTCGATTGCCACTTGAGTTCAAGAGCTTTTATATGTGTCCCCGTCAGGAGATTCATAGACAGTCCGCGTACCTGATCTTGGGGCAAAGTTTGAGAGGCTTTCCCTTTCGGTTTATGTACGTTGTATCGAATTTCCCACCGGGAATTTCCGAAATCGCAAAATACGGGGTGCAACAAAGCGTCGGGATGTCGATAAGCAGGCACCTTGAATCGGCGCTTCTTGAATTCTGCGTCTGACGCCGCCGCGTAGTCAAGGAGTGGCTGGGGATCGGAAGCTTTCTCTACATCTCCGTTTTTATGCCAAACACACAAGGCGTCCTCTTGAGCCAAGGCTTCAAAAAGCTGTATATCCCCGAATTTCTTGATCTCAGGATCGGACTGTAAGGTACGGGCGACATCAATTCGATCTTCACAGCCTTGGCACTCAGGCTTACTCCAAGCAGCGACCACTTCCTTCCATCCGCCCAAGGCACGCCTGCCTATACGATAAGCATCCAATGCTCCGGAATATTTAGAGCGCTCCTCACAAAAAGAATCGAGCCATTGTTTTATATTTTCGGGAACACTTGAAATTTTGGCGGCATTCTCTTCAAAACTGCGACGCTCACCCTCGGCTATTTTTATCCACGTATGGGCTAAGGAAACGCGGCGGGCGGCATGGTCAAGAATTACGGCGAACTCGCTATGGCGCGCAGTCCCCCATTTGTAATCTTCAGGAAAAGAAGAATAATCTCTTACAGAAACCGGAGTGCCATCTTTGGCAGAGCGATAGGTAAAACCTGCTACCCCTTCAACGTTTTCTAAAATAGCATTGGCATAGGATAAGGGACCCTTAGAACCGGTTTTCGCTCGAGAGTTCTCCGCGTCCTTCGTCGCTAAATCGCAAAACTTTTCTATAAGACTCCGATCCACCGTGGCTGCGCCGCCAAGCTCATGAACACAATTCCGAGTAGCACTTTTATATCCGGGTCCACTGATTAAATTTAATACGCCGGTCACATCATCCGATTCCGGCTTAAATTCGGAAAGCCATTGGGCAAGATCGGCAATAGTTTCTGTCCCGGAATGTCCCTCCTTGGCAGCGGTGCCCCAGGCAGCCATGGCGTCGTAGACCTTCGCCATGCGTGCAAAGTCGGCCCCTGCGCCTGTCCCAAAACGGCTGCTAAGCCACTGTCCCGCCTTTTGCACAAGATCCTTTGCCTTTTCTTCTGTCGTGCCGGAAGCGACACCGTCTTCCCCCTCCTCGTCCGGGCTTTTCATAGCTTTGAGATAAGCCTCCGGAGTGCCAAAGAAGCGTTCCAACAAATCCCAGATGTCCTTGTCGGAAACGGGAAAAGCTAATTCGGCATAGGCTTGGCTGCGGTTGACCCAAACGGCATCTTCGCGAATCGCTGCCTCTAAAGAGGACGCACAGTCTCTTTTCCACTGCTCAATTTCAGGATCATCAAGCCCTTTCTTTCGCAGGATTTCGACAAAAGCTTTCAGCACCATATCGCTGCGTGTCTTGGCAAGGTCAGTGCCTGATGCAACCCGATATTTTTTCGGCGCGCCCCGTTCAGATTCCACAGAAAGCCAAGACAGCGCCAGCATGATACGCCTGTTTTTGCGTTCTGTTTCCTCAAGTTTACGATCGGCCGTGTCCTCCGCCAAGCGGTGATCCAGACCGCCGCGCAGCGTGAGCAGCCAATTGCCAAAGACCTGAGCGCCCTTGTTGACCGCTTCATGGGTGCGCCATACGGCGTCACGCCAGGCAGTATCTACCGGATCCTTGCCGCGAAGTTTCAGGGTGTAGGCCCGTTGTGTCATTTTCGGCTGATAGTTTTGTGTCATGACAATACTCCCTTTTGATAGAACACCTAATATTCCTCGAAGATTAGTTCGAAGACCTTTCACTTCCACATTCGATTACGAACACATAGCTTTATGATACACATAATTACATGGAAAACAAAATATTACATAAACATCCCCGCTGGTTCCCAACATCCCTGCTGGTTCCCAACTTTCCAGTGGGGAACCCAATAGGACGCGAAATTTCATTTCGCAAAGTTCCCCTAAAGCTTTGATCGTCCATGATATCTGTGGCGCGTGTCCATGACCCGCCCTGTCGGTGGCGGTGCAGGCGGCGGTGCAATCCCTGCTTCTTGCCCTATACCCGCGTCGCCGCAACACCCCGAAACCACGCCTTGACCCAACACCTGTAGGGGCGAGATTTATCGCGCCCTCGGGTGTCACCCATTCTAAAATACCGCCCCTAAAGAAATGCTGTCTCGCCTTGATTTGAGACGATTATAAAATTGCATTTCCCATTGATAATGTGCAAGAATACAATCCAAGAAGACAATGCCTTGTCCGGCATAATATCCAGTTTAATATGAATACGGATAAAGATTGTGAGTTCTAGCGCGAACCCCAAGCACACATGAAAACCCTGGGAGGTTCGCGCTGAGCTTAACCTTATATATAAGAATTACTTAGCGTGTTGACAAAAAACGAACAAGCGCTCTCGACGAACTTTTGGAGGAGGTTCGCGATTTACAGCACTTTTACCCAATGCTATCAGGGGTCAAAATGATAGGCGGTCGCACCCCGCGCGGGTGCGTGTATTGAAAC
>JAAYJI010000061.1 GCA_012523015.1 Candidatus Hydrogenedentota bacterium | reverse complement strand
CCCTATCACCTTCCTCGATAAATACAATCCAGATCAGTTCGAAATCTTGGGGACAAGCGATAATGGACTTGTTGATGATAGCTTCAAGACAACACCAGGTTTAACAAGACAGTTTGTTGAGGATTATTATAAACGTGGCGGCACAGGAGCCTATAAGGAAGGTAATCCTACAGCCGGCTATTATGAAAATGGTGTGGCAAAAATGGCGTATAAAAGAATCTTCATAAGGCATAGGAAAAAGTGAAATGAAAACCACCCTGAGAACCGATATCACCGTCGCCGCCATCTGCGAGGGGTTCGTGTACAACCAGTTGGAGGGCAAGGGCTTGTTCGGGCTGGGCGGCAGGCTCACCATCCAGCCGGAATACCAGCGCAACTACATCTATGCGGACGGCGGCGGCAAAAAGGAGCAGGCGGTCATCCGCTCCCTCCTCAAGGGGTATCCGCTGGGGCTGATCTACTTCAACACCGTCGCGCCGGACAGGTTCGAGGTGCTGGACGGCCAGCAGCGGATCACCAGCATCGGGCGGTTCGTCACCAACAAGTTTGCGATCATGGATGCCGGCAACCCGCAGTACTTCGACAGCCTACCCGCCGACCAGCAGGCTAGGATCATGGGCTCGAAACTGTTGATCTACGAATGCGAGGGCACGGAGAGCGAGATCAAGCAGTGGTTCGAGACGATCAACATCGCGGGCGTGCCGCTCAATGCCCAAGAGCTCCTGAACGCCATCTACTCCGGGCCGTTCGTGACGCGCGCCAAGGCCGAGTTCAGCAACAGCCAGAACGCGAACATCCAGAAGTGGAGCGCATACATCAAGGGCAGCGCCACCCGGCAAGAGTTCCTGGAGCGCGCGCTGGAGTGGGTGAGCCGGGGCGATATCGGCGGCTACATGAGCGCCCATCGCAACGATGACAACATCAATGAGCTGAAGGCGTACTTCAACAGCGTGATCGACTGGGTTTCAGCGGTGTTCATCGACGTCCTTCCGGAGATGAAGGGCCTGGAGTGGGGTAGGCTGTACGAGGCGTATCACGGCAACTCCTACGACCCGAAGAAGATGTCCCAAGAGGTGAAAGAGCTCGCCGCCGACCCGAATGTGACGAACCGCAAAGGTATCTTTGAGTATCTCCTGGGCGGTTCGACGGACAAGAAGTTGTTGGCGGTTCGGGTGTTCGATAAGCGGGTTATACAGGACGTCTATGCCAGACAGACGGCCGAGGCCCAGGCCCGGGGCATGTCCAACTGTCCGCTCTGCGCGGTGGGGGACACCGCGAACAAACACAGAATCTATCTGCTCAAAGATATGGACGCCGACCACGTCACCGCGTGGAGCAAAGGCGGCGAGAGCACGGCGGAGAACTGCCAGATGCTCTGCGTGACCCACAATCGGGCCAAAGGCAATCGGTAATTCGGAAGAATGAAGAGGGGCTAACAATCGGCGTCACACGTACGCGAGGCCCGCGGCGGACCTCGTGCCGGTGCGCCGTGACGTTATACCATATGGAGAAAAGTTCGCGGTGAGTGAGCGATTTTCAAAGCGATACGGGTTCCATCAACCCGTGGCATCAGACATCGGGGTGCGGCAAGATGCACCACCGAATTTGCGCACCTTAATTATTGAAGTCGCTTATGAGTGCGGCTTCAGTCCAACAAGTCTCCGTGAAGCGATTTGCAGGATTCTCCGAAATCGTCCCGACCCGAATAATTGGTCCGAATACCCCAATATCAATAAAGAAGTGTACGGTCTAGTAGATAACTGCCTTGGTATCGAGTGTACGACGTTGTAGAAGGTCTGGTTGCTAAGATGCGAAGGAAAGCGTCTTCATACGATGCAAGCAGGTTTGAAACGGAGTTCAACGATTTCTGTGTTGAAAACGGCATCGGCTGGAAAATAGCTGATGGTGTGATTGAGGCACGTGGCACCGAAGCATTGGAGCAGTCGATTCAACGTGCCGTTGCAACGCTTGAGAGTAATGCACTCGAAACGGCGCAGCGTGAGCTTCGTGAGGCAATCCGAGATCTTTCTCGGCGTCCAGACCCAGATCTCACCGGCGCAATCCACCACGCCATGGCAGCTCTCGAATGTGTCGCGCGTAACGCTTCCGGAGACGAAAGAGCAACGCTCGGTGAAATAATGAAGCGTTACGACGATTTGATCCCGCAGCCGCTTGATCAGGTTGTTTCAAAGACGTGGGGCTTCGCATCCGAGAATGCTCGTCATCTTCGAGAAGGCCAAGCGCTTTCCTATGAGGAAGGAGAGTTAATTGTCGGTCTTTCGGCTGTACTCTGTAGCTATCTTTCGGCAAAGCACAATGTATAACAAGGCTCCACCTGACCGCCATCCCGCAGCTTCGCTGCGCGCTGGCGGCAGGTGACCTTGGGCGTTAGCCGCCATTGGAGGAAATATGGACTTATTGACGTTCTTCTCAAACATAATAAACTATCTGGCTTGGCCATTTACTCTTGTGATTGCGATTCTCCTCCTGAGAAAGCCTTTGCGAGAATTATTCCCCTTTCTTCAGAAACTCAAGTACAAGGAAATTGAGATTGAATTTGGGAAGCAAGTTAGAGAAGTGGGTGAAGAACTCGCAGAAAAATTGACGCCTATAGAACCCGAGTTGGAATTAGTCCCAGCAGAGGAAAGTGTGTTAGCAAAATTGGCTGAGATATCTCCTCAATCTGCGGTCATGGAGGCTTGGCGTAGAGTTGAACTAGCCGCACTTGAAGCATCTAGGCGACTTGGAGGAGATACCTTCAAGAACCAGACTTTCACATTCCAAGCTATCAAGTTTCTCGAGAGGCAGGAGACTCTCGACAGATCCATCATTAGCATCTTGCGTGATTTGCGCGGTCTACGGAATCAGGCAGCTCATGCTCCTGAATTTGCACTTACAACAGAATCGGCTCTCGTATATACTATTGCTTCAGATTCTATCATAAAATACTTGAAGCAGAATGTCGTTTGCGGCTAACATCGGCTCCACCTGACCGCCTTCGGCGGAGGTACGAGTCGACACTTCGCTAACTTTCATGCTAGGCGATCTCGTCGCCCACCCCCTGTCACGGCTTCAGGTGGGCCAACCCGTTATCCTATGAGGAAAAATATGCATCGAGGAAGTCGAAAGCATATTCTAGATTGGACGTCTCGAAAAAATTTTCTTGGCGATTTTGTGGACCTTATTAGTTTGCCAGAATTTGTAGTGTCCACTCCCACAATCTGGCAGCCTAAAGGCTACAAACAACCCGATGAGGCACGCCTTGACAGTTATGGACGGCAGTTCATCCTTGACCACGCTTTATGGAACAATCTTGCCTATTGGTGGCT
>JAAYJI010000060.1 GCA_012523015.1 Candidatus Hydrogenedentota bacterium | reverse complement strand
ATGCGGTACCTTGTTCAAGGGCATAGCCAATAATGCGTTTGTCCTGCTCGGCATTGCCTTCGGTTGCCTCCAGCATAATGAGACACTCATCTGCGCGGCGCATGGCGCGCAGGGATCGGGCAACGCTGAAGTGTTCAACAGGCCGGCGTATGGTCGCGCGTCGGCGCAGTCCCGCCGTATCAATCAAGATATAGTCTTTCCCTTGCCACGAAAAGCGTATGTCAATGGCGTCTCGCGTGGTTCCGGGGATATCGGAAACGATGGTTCGTTCCTGATTGAGCAAGGCATTAATAAACGAGGATTTCCCCACATTCGGTCTGCCCACTACAGCGACCTTGATTGTTTCAGACCCATCTTCCTTCGCCTCTTCATCGGCGTCTTCACCCTCCACCGCTTCATCGGGCAGCTCTTCCGCCTCGGGCAACGCCTGCACAACAGCGCGCATCAAATCGTCGACCCCCACATTATGGCCCGACGATATAGGCAGCGGCTCGCCCAATCCCAAAGCATAATACTCATATTGATTTAGTGTGAGCGCCGGATTATCCAGCTTATTGATGGCGAGGACAACGGGCTTTTGCATACGCTGCACAGACTCGCAGATAAAATGATCAACCCGTGTTATTTCTTCTTGTCCATCCACTACAAAAAGAATGACGGCAGCTTCTTCCAGCGCTTGTTGCACTTGTTCCTGCATTTTACGCGTGATCTCGTCTAGAGGCTGTTCTACAATACCTCCGGTATCAACAACACGAAAAGCCCTGCCGTGCCATTCTGCGTTTTCAATAAAGCGGTCTCGCGTGATTCCTTCCACGCCGTGCACAATGGCACGCTGTTTGCCGATAATACGGTTAAACAAAGTGGATTTCCCCACGTTGGGCCGTCCAATAATGGCAATGAGCGGCAGTCGGCGCTTTGAAGATCGTGCAGCTTTCATCTTTAATTACTTCTACGGTTCATCGTTTGTTGATACCCTGCAAAGAAATAGTCAACAGCTGACCAGAGCGCGGCGCATAGGGCACCGGCAAGGATTGCGGGCGTCAGAAAATTACCCAGTAATACGGAGATAATGAGCGCCATTTGGAGGATTGTGCTTATCTTACCGGAAAGTTTCGGTTTGACCTTAAACGGTCCATAGCGTTCATTAATCAGAAAAGCGCCCAAGACAATATAGATATCGCGGGCAAGAAAAACAGGCGGCACCCACAGGGGCAAGCCCGGATCAAAGGCACTGTTGGAGGCGACAAAAATGAAACTCAGATTGATGAGTAATTTATCGGCCAAAGGATCAAGCCGTTTCCCCAACCGAGATTCTTGTCCAAAATAACGGGCAATGTTGCCGTCGGCAATATCGGAAAGGGCGGCAAGCACATAGAGGACAAAGGCGATATGTCTATAATATTCGCGGTTCGGGGCATAGCCAAGCACGCACCCGAGAAATACGGGCATGAGTACCAGCCTTGAGATGGTAATACGATTGGCAATGGTCACGCGCCTGTCTTCCTGTTCCGAGTAGTCCGATTAGATCTCTATGCCGCTGTCTCGTTAATCGATTTGTAACAACGCCGCCGCCATCCACAAACTCTTATTGTACAAGCCCAAGCTATGTACACACCAGTGTACACGAAGCGCTGCATTTATTTTCGCTTAATCCCGCCTTAAAAATCGTCGTCTTTGGGAAGGTAGCGGCGGATTTGTGCGAGCAGTTCTTTGGTTAGAAAGGGTTTTTTGATCAGTTCGACGGCGCCAACACGGAAGCTTTGCGCTCTTGCCTCGGGGCTGTGCGCCGAGGACAAAAACAACACGGGGATGTGTTGGGTCAAGGGATTGGCTTTGATTTGTTCACAGACCTCGTAGCCGCTCATCATAGGCATCATGATATCCAACAGGACAAGGTCGGGCTTCTCCGTGCTGCAAATATCCAAGGCCGAAATACCGTCATAAGCGGAAAGGACTTGGAAGTTTTCTGCTTTTAATGTTGTCTCTAAAAACTCAACAACATCGGGTTCATCATCCACTATCAAAATAGTGATGGCCATGGCTTTTCTCCTTTGTTTATTGCTCTCGCCGAATCACTGGACGACCCGTTTTCCCGGTACCACGTGTTTTACCGGAACGAGGCATCATCCCCTGCAACTCCGACATAAATTCGCTTACATCGCGAAACTCACGATAGACAGACGCAAAGCGTACGTACGCCACTTCATCAAGCTGTCTGAGCCGATTGACGACTGCTTCGCCCAAGAGCTCCGTCGATACTTCACGTTCGCCGCCGTTAAAAAGCTCCCGTTCAATGTCGTTAATTAGGGCGTCCACCTGTTCAACACTGACAGCGCGCTTTTGAACAGCCTTCATAATGCCCGCTTTTAATTTCCAGCGGTCGAAATTCTCTCTGCGCCCGTCCTTTTTCACGACCATTTGCGCCACTTCTTCGATACGTTCATAGGTCGTAAAGCGGCGTGCACAGTGGATACATTCACGACGACGACGGGTTGCTTCACCATCTTTCGATACACGTGAATCAACTACTTTGCTGTCCTCAAAAGAGCAAAAGGGACACCGCATATTTTGGTCTTCCTTATCATGTAGCCATGACCGGCGCTTACATGGGTTGCACCTTCGTTCAACTTCTTTCACACGCAACAATATGTTGTATGCAATACTGTAAGCATAGGATACCAAATACTATATCCTGTGTCAAGCAAAAAAAGAAAGACAACTTTCTCCATAGATACGCTGATCAACACGTCGATAGCACGCTGCCTGCTCCGGCAAGGGATCACGGCGTCCGCTTTCTATAATGATCCTGCCGTCGGGAAGCAATAAGTTCCGTTCTGCAATCGCTTCCAGCAAGCGTTCCTGTTGATCATCGGCATAGGGCGGATCTGCAAAGATGATGGAAAAAGGCGGCATGGAACGGGGAAGCCCGTCAGGTAAATGGGCTTGAATCACCATGGCTTGTATGGCGACATCGCACTTTTCCAAATTTCTCCGCACCAACTTCAAGGCTTCCGGCGCATTATCGATGAAGGTCGCGTGAGCGGCGCCACGGCTCAAGGCTTCAATACCGCAAGCACCGACACCGCTATATAAATCCAAAAAATGGGTGTCTATAACCCGGACGCCCAAAATATTAAATAAGTTCTCTCGGACACGGTCGGAAGTAGGGCGTATCAATTTATTTTGCGGCGTCAATAGACGCCTTCCTTTTAAGGAGCCGGCAACAATACGCATGGTTCAATTCCTTTAAAGTGGAGAAGCTTAGACTGCTGTGGGGGTTAAGAAAAAAATCTATTGTCAAGCTGGTTCTGTATCTTCGTAACGAAACATAAGTTTAAGGGTTGATCGTCGCTTATAGTATATCGAATTCTAGGCCAAAGCCTTCTTCTCCAAGGGCGTTATCACAAGGGCGGACTCATAAAAAAGCGGAATCGTTGAAACGATTGTTCAATGTTGGGCTGCCCTCGGCAAGGCTGAATGTATCAAGTCCGCAATAATCCCACTCCCTGTTTTGAAAGTTGCAGGCATTGATATACAATACAGTTGATAATTAAACAGGATATCCAATGCGGAGAATTGGAGTGATGAGCATTTACGAGCAAATCCAAGCCCATATACAAAGGGCGATGAAAAGCCGGGATAACACACGTCTGAACACCTTGCGGCTGGCAAAAGGCGCCATCGTGCTCAAAGAAAAGGAAAAGGGAAGGACCGAAGCCATCACTGATCAAGAAATTGTCGGTGTGCTGCGTTCCGAAATACGACAGCGCAAGCAAGGTATTGAGACCTATGACGAGCTGGGCAAAACAGAGGAAGTACATGCCCTTCAAGCAGAGATTGCGGTCTTGGAAGAATTTTTACCGGATCAATTATCCGCTGCTGAAATAGAATCCCGTATACGAAGTTACTTGTCGGATCATCCGGAAATAAACCATGCAGGCAGACTGACCGGCGCATTAAAAAAAGAACTGGGAGACGCTGTGGACGGATCCGAATTGCACGCGCTGTGCAGCCGTATCCTCGCAGAAGAGTCACAAACCACTTAAGATAAAAAGCCGTTGGGCGCATACTTTCCGAAGGGGAAGGATGCGCATTGGATAGAGATGGATATACGTATCTGTAACGTGTGAGATACCCTTGAGGAAATCCGGCGTTCCAGTATAGGGGAATTAAAAAGTGCCGGGGAGATTTGTTCATGACCAAAAACAAGGTGTCGTTCAGCCGTGATATCATGAAAACCGTCTGTGCCATTGTGTTGGGCGGCGGTCGAGGAACCCGCTTGTATCCTTTAACCAAGGTGAGAGCGAAACCGGCGGTACCTTTGTGCGGGCGATATCGCCTTGTAGACATTCCTCTGAGCAACTGCATTAACTCCGGTCTCAATCGGGTCAGCGTGTTGACCCAATTCAACAGCCACTCCCTGAACAGACACATTAACAACGCCTACAAATTCGATGATTTTAGCAAAGGTTTTGTTGAAGTGCTGGCGGCAGAACAGACCAACGAAACAGGCGATTGGTTCCAAGGCACGGCGGACGCTGTGCGCAAACACCTGAGCCACATTCGCCGTCACAATGCCTCTCATTTCCTCATTCTCTCCGGCGATCAACTGTATCGCATGGATTACCGAAGTCTGGTGCAGACCCATCTCGATAAAGATGCCGATATCACGGTGGCGGCATTGCCCGTAACGCGCGAGGCGGCCAGCGGCTTCGGCATTTTAAAAGTGAACAACCATAGCGCGATAAAACGTTTTGTCGAAAAACCTTCCGAAGAAAAAGTCTTGGATTCCTTGATCACGTCCAAGAAAGTCTTTAACGATTTCGGATTGGATGCTGACGGAAAAGATTATCTCGCCTCCATGGGCATTTATGTTTTTAAGGCGGAAGTCTTAGAACGCCTCTTGACCCAAACACCGGAATGGGTAGATTTTGGTAAGGAAGTATTGCCCAACGCCCTCAAAACCCATCGCGTCTTTGCACACATGTTCTACGGATTCTGGGAAGATATCGGAACCGTGGATTCTTATTTCAATGTGAGCATGGCAATGACCACTTCCAATCCACCCTTCGAATTCCACGATCCCAACAATATGATTTACACCCATACGCGCATGCTGCCCGGCGTCCGCATCATAGACGCCTCCATCAAAAATGCCATCGTATGCAGCGGCTCCCGAATCCATCGAGCAACCATCACCAATTCCATCATTGGCATTCGGAGCATTGTGCAAACCGGCGCGGTCATAGAACGATCCGTCATTTTGGGCGCGGACTACTTTGAACAAGCAGACAGCAGCGCAGACCCCGTCATAGGTATCGGCAAGAATACCCAAATTTCACGGGCGATTATCGACCACAAGGCGCGTATCGACAACAACGTTGTCATCAAAGGCACGAAACGTCTGAAAGCCCAAGACGGCGACGGCTAGGCAATCCGCGACGGTCTGGTGATTGTTCTGAAAGATGCGGTCATTCCTCATGGATCGAAAATCGGCGATGTCTAAGCCTTAAAAAGTGCTCAGGTTGTCTCTGCGTGAAAGGTATGTTAAAATTGATCTTCCTTTCACAAAAACCAACAAACAACCGGAGAAAATTAAAATGCAAACCTCATTAATTATTGAATCGAATGGTTCGGGTAAAGAAAAACTTGAAGCGCTGCTGCGCGAAGGCTATACGGTGGTTTCCATCACCGCCAATCATGGCAGAAGCTACAATGATTTTTTGATTATTCTTGAGAAAAAGGAAAACTAACCGAAGGAGTGAAAAAACATATGCGTTTCAGTAAGATTGTCTGGACAGCCGCGGCTCTCTGCATCGCCCTTATCGTTACCTTAGCAATCACGGGAATTCCCGGACGGGTAACGCCGTCAGACCGTGTGGCACGGGCCGATGTAAAAGAACGATTGGAACAAATCGAAGAAAAACAAGCCGAAGTGAAGGAAGTCGTCGAAGAAGCCGCATCGACCGAAAAAGAAAATACTACAACCCCAACAGCAAAGGAAGAAAAACCTGTGTTACCAAAAGATGCCCCCGATAGTTTCAAAGTAAAATTTGAATGTTCAAATGGTGAGTTCGTCGTGGAATGCCACAAAGAGTGGGCTCCTCTCGGCGTGCAACGATTCTATGAACTCGTCAACAGCGGATACTATAACGATTCCTCGTTTTTCCGCGTAGTGCCCGGCTTCGTCGTACAATTTGGACTGGCTGGCGACCCGGCCGTAACGGCGCAATGGAAAGATAAACGGATCAAAGATGACCCCGTCACAGAAAGCAATGTGCCCGGAACCCTCAGCTTTGCCACTTCCGGCCCCAACACGCGTACGACCCAGTTATTTATCAACACGGGCAATAATGCGCGGCTTGATACCATGGGTTTTGCGCCTTTTGCAAAAGTCATCCAAGGCGAGACTGTTGTAAAGTCCGTTAATGCCGAATACGGCGAAAGACCGAACCAAGGACTGATTACAGCGCAAGGCAATGCCTATGTGGACAAGAATTTCCCCAACATCACGAAAATTGTCAGCACATCTGTAGTCCAATAAGACCTGAATCTAGCTTTATACCCGTCGTTCTCCGCAGCCCGTACCTACTCTTCGGTTGCGGAGAACGACTTTTTTATCAAGGGAACTACCGGCTTAGGCTTGCCGCGAAGAATCTAAGGCTATGCAGTGGATTTACGGTTCACTCTTACGTTATGATTTGATCGGTAGAGGGGAGAAGTTTCAAACCCCATCCGGAGATGCTGTTATGAAGCGATCTATGTTGAAAATGACACTGCTGTTTTCCTTACTTATGGTTCTTTTTTCAGGTGCCATAAGCGCCGCCGATGAGTTGGCAGCACAAGGAAGATCCGTATTTGAATCACAAAAAAATGCCGTGGTTACCATGCGCATTGTTATCGCCATGTCTTTTGGGTCCCGTGAGACGGAAAATGAACAGGAAGCAAATGCAACCATTATCAGCCCCGACGGGCTGTCCGTACTTGCCCTGTCCGCTGTCGACCCCTTACAAATGGCGGCAGACCTTCGCATTGCCGATGATGAAATGACTTCGCGAATCTCTTCGCTCAGAATGATTTTCCCGGACGGAAGTGAAAAGCCCGCGGAACTGGTCTTGCGCGACAAAGATTTAGATCTTGCGTTTGTGCGGCTAAGCGAAAAACCGGAAGAACCCCTTCCCTACGTGAATATCGATCAAGCAGGGCATCCCGAATTACTCGACAACGTGGTCTGCATAATGCAGTTTGGACGAGTAGCCAGACGTTCTCACGGAGCCTTTATTGAACGCGTCGAAATGGTCGTAGACAAACCCCGCCTCTTTTATGCTTTGGGCAAACATCGTGACCGCTTGGCGGTCTGCTCACCCGTCTTCACCCTTGCCAACGAATTTGTGGGCATCGGCGTCATGCGTATTGCCAGCGGCAGCACCGAGCCTTCGCCCGACAATTTTATGGTGATCATCGTACCGGCCGCAGAAATCAAAGCACTGGTAGACCAAATCCCGAACCAAGAATAAAATAGGCATTTATGCACGGGCGCCTTTGTGCTGAAGGCTCCTCTCTGCCCAAATTCCACGTGTCACTGCATCGGTGCCGATTTTTTATCGCTTCGATTTGCTCATAATCAACCGATTTTTTGGATGCGGCGGCAGTGACGTTCCCCGCCGTCAAATGGCGTAGTCAGCCACAGATCCAGCAATTCCAAGGCTTCCGTTAAACTGAGAACGCGCTTGCCAAGGCAAAGGATATTGGTATCGTTGTGCTCCCGTGATAGTTGGGTCAAGAAGGCGGTCGTACAGGCGGCGGCGCGTATCCGGGGATGGCGATTGGCGGCGATGCTCATACCGATACCGGTGCCGCAGATAAGCACGCCTTTCTCCGCCCTTCCCGACGCAATTTCACGACACACGTCATCGGCAACATCCGGATAGTCAACGGAATCAGGGCCGTTTGTACCGCAATCAATCAATGTATAGCCTAAGCCTCGAAGGTGTTCCATAATGGCGGGTTTGAATTGATCTGAATCACCCTCATATCCGGCATGGTCTGATCCAATAGCAAGGATCATTGCTGAGCTCCTTTCCGTACGCGTCACCTATCTCTCGTCATTTAGAGACATGGTCGCAATCATTTCTATTGTAATAGGACCCTCGCGCAAAACACATTGTGCATCGGGATCGTAGACTGTAGAAGGAAGAGACGGCGGCAAAACACCGCCATCCAAAACGAAATCCACTCCGGGCAAAGCTGCAGCGTCGGCATTGGTTGCCGGTCGCTGCCCTGAAATATTGGCAGAGGTAGAAGTAATAGCACTGCCAAAGACATGACACAAAGCGCGCGCAACGGCATGTCCCGGGCAGCGCAGACATATGCGACCCTGATCATCCAGCAACACGCCTGAAACCTGGGAAGAGGCGGGCAATACAAGTGATAAGGGGCCCGGCCAAAAATGACGCATACAAAGCGCTGCGTGTTCTGATAGATCGGCGCTCATGGCTCGTGCTTGTTTTTCATCAGCGACAATAAGCAGAACAGGTTGCCGGATATCCCGTTCTTTCAGTGTAAACAATTTCGCCAAAGCACTATCTGAAAAAGGATCAACCCCCAATCCATAAACCGTTTCTGTTGGATAGGCGACAATGCCCCCTGCACGAAGGATTTGCACGGCCTGTTGGATACCCTTCGAGTCAGGAGCAACCCGTTTCATGATTGTTTCTCCAACCAACGGCGCATCTTTTCAAAGGCACGCCCCCGATGACTAAGGGCATGTTTTTCAGAAGCAGTCATTTCTGCAAAAGTAATTTCATGTCCTTCGGGCACAAACAGACAGTCATAGCCAAAGCCGTTACTGCCAAATCGTTCTACTGAAATATGCCCTTCCACTTCACCTGTCTCCAAGTGAACAAGCTCACCGTCAGGCTTATAAAAAACGGCACAACACAGAAAGCGCGCTGTCCGTTCGTGCCATAAAGCCTCTTCCAAGGCGATTAAAAGTTTTTCGTTGTTGGCGTCGTCCCCTTCAAAACCGGCATAACGTGCTGACAGAATACCGGGAGCCCCGTCAAGATAATCGACTATAAGCCCCGAATCATCTGCAATGCAAGGCATATTGAATTTTTTTGCGTAATAGCGCGCCTTCAGCAAGGCATTGTCTGCAAAGGTATCCCCATTTTCTTCGGGAGCCGCAACGGCTTCTTTCTCCGCTAAGGAGACAACGGTCCATGGCAGCCCTTCTAATAATTCTGCCAGTTCACGCGCTTTGTTACAATTGGCTGATCCGATGAGAAGTTCAGCGTTCATGGGCTACCGACGCCTTTTGTATGGAAATGATTTCTTGAATACCTTGGGTTCCCAAGGCAAGCATACGGGACAATTGTTCTTGCGAAAAAGCTTTGCCTTCGGCGGTTCCTTGAATCTCAATCAAGTTTCCCGATTCGTTCATCACCAAATTCAAGTCCACGGCTGCTTTGGTATCTTCTTCGTAGCAAAGGTCAAGCATCGCTTCCTCTTCCACAATACCGACACTCACAGCGGCACACTGGCCGATGAGGGGCATTTCCTGAAGATAGCCGGACTGAACACTGTACTGAAATGCGTCATGGACAGCGATCCACGCGCCTGTAACGGATGCGCAGCGGGTACTCCCATCTGCTTGCAGCACATCACAATCCACAATGAGCATGCATTCGCCCATAGCATTGAGATCGGTCACTGCACGCAGCGAACGCCCTATGAGTCTGCTGATTTCCTGAGCCCTGCCCTGCTTCGTATGATTGCGATGGATCCGTTCATGACCCGCACCGGGAAGCATGGCATATTCCGCTGTAATCCAGCCTTTGTTTTGTCCGCGCAGCCACGGCGGCGGCTTCTCTTCGAAAGAAGCGGTACAAAGGACGCGCGTATCGCCGAAAGCCACCAGCACCGATCCCGGTGTAGTCTTGGTGAACCCACGCATAATGGTCACCGGGCGCAAAGCATTGGGATCGCGCCCGTCACTTCGCGTACCTTGTCGAGATTCTGTCTTCATAGGAGCGCCTCTCTATTTATGGTTTTTCTGAAGGCGCTTCGGTTTTGCCTCCGATCGTCCGTTTAGGATCATTTACCGTATTCGTTTCCGAAGCCGTCTGGGTCTCATGAATATCACGGTGATATTTTTGGAGGACCTCCTGCCAAGGCAGATCTTCGGCAAAGATTTCAATGGCCCGTGCCAAGGGCAAATCTTCAACGGTATCTTCCGCCGCTTCAAAGCCAAGAGTCATGCTTCCATGATTTTGGTGATGCTGTTTATCCATATCGTGTTCAAAGGATTCATACATCTGGCGCGCGAGTTCCAATTCCTGTTCGCGCGTCATTTCCACTTCCACATCAGGCAAAATGCCTTGATGATCAATGGTGACATCAGCAGGCGTGTAATACAGTGCCGTAGTCAGGCGCAGCGCAGAATTAACGGGGCGCTGCAGCGGGATAATGGTTTGAACACTCCCCTTGCCAAAGGTCTTTTGACCGAGAACAAGAGCGCGTTGATAAAATTGGAGCGCTCCCGTCACGATCTCAGCGGCACTGGCAGTCTCAGAATTGACCAGTACTATAAACGGTAAATCGGGATCTAAGATGGGCTGCTTGCTCGTGAACAAGCGCATGTCTTCTTTGCTCGGAGAACCATCCTCCCTGGCGCGGCCTCGCGTATAGGTGACCAGAGAATGGGCAGGTAAAAACAGTTCTGATACGTCTTTGGACGCTGTCAATAATCCGCCATAATTCCAACGCAGATCAAGAACCAAGGCCTTTATATCTTGACTCAAAAGTTCTTTAATATATTTTTCAAGATCTTTCGTCGACGTATCGCTAAAGGTCGATAAACGTATATAGCCCACGTCATTTTGAAGGATTTGTGCCTCTTTAATACTATCGAGAGGAATCCGCGCACGCTGTACTTTGACATCAAAGGGATCGCTCTTTTCTTCCTCGCCCGTATCGGTCACTTCCGGACGTACCAGCGTTAAGGTCACATAGGATCCGCGTTTGCCCCGAATTACGTCCGCAGCATCAGAGGTTGTCATGCCCTCGCTGCTTTTGCCGTCAATAGCAACAATGATATCGTTGGGCTTTATCCCCGCTTCAGCTGCGGGCGATCCGACCATGGGCATAAATACGGTAATATACCCGTTATCATCTTGCTTGATGGATATGCCTATGCCTTCAAATTCGCCTTTGGTCTCTTCGCGCAGCGCTTCGAGCTCTTCAGCGGATACAAAAGCGCTGTTCCGGTCGAGGGATCCAACCATACCCATAAGCGCGCCTTCTACAACTTCATTAATCTTGACATCACGCACGTATTCTTTGAGAATGATATCAATCACATCTCCGATGGGCTCGATTTCTTGATATATTTCAACTTGTTGATCTTGCGCATAAATACGCAACAGAAATCCATTGCTCAGCGCGAATACCATGACCAGACAAAAAACGAGTACGGTTAAAAAATCCCGTTTGGCGTTGCGTTTTGTCATTAACCTATCTCCAAATTATAGGGTAGTATGTTCAAATCATATTTTCAACAAAAATTATAAAAGACCGTTCAAAAAACTGTAACCAAAGGGCGGACACCCGCAACAGGATTGAAAATTCAAACTTTCTGCGACTGATAGCGCTGCTCTTGCCTCCGTCTCAATCCGAAGGGCTTATTTCCACTTAGACAGCTGCCTATTAGCCCCTAAACATTTCCACAAACCCGGAGCACGCAATAAGATTTTTTTGCGTGATGTTGCTGTACCGCTGTCATTCAGTTCCGGGCTCCTGCCGACAAGATGTTTTTGCCCATCGCGTCTCTTGCAGTTTATCAGAAAGCAGATAAAGATATCCAAGAACAGCGTTTAAATTTGTATTGCATAGGCTCAAACTCGAAATGCAACCCATTCTGAAAAAAGACTTCGACGGGAGTTCTGTAATTACGTGTTTCCTTGGTCTATTATTTAGTGCATCAACAGCCCTTAGCTAAGTGCTCATGGTGAATTGTATCAAAACGGGTATGCAGCCGGCACAATCCCCGAGGCTTGCCCTATGACAGGATCTCGGCAACACCTTGCCCGCACATTTCGACGTGACATCCGCTCTTTTTTATCCTGCCCCTGTCTTACATAGGTGTAACGGCACAGGCTGGCATATCTCTTCCCAATTGCCGTATTTGTTGGTCATTCATACCCGTGCCCTGCAGGTGAAGCCGTCGCAACGCACGCATATTCCTAAATAGGAGCGAGCTTTTCGACGTAATGTTCGGCGCATTAACAATTTCTATAGTAGAAAGTTGATAGAGTGTTTCAAAGACCTCTAAAGCATCATCGCCGATATCGGTGTTTTGAAGCTTTATAGACTCCAAGCCGCGCATCAATCCCAAGCTTTCCATGCCGGTTTTGGTGATGGACGTATCGATAAGTTCTATGGCGATTAATCCGCGCAGTTTCCCGGCATATTGCATGATCGTGTCGCTGATCTCCTGACCCTCTAAAATAAGGCTATAGAGGGTTGTATCGCCTAGATCGGAAAAGAAGTCAAACGCTTCAGGTTCCGACGAAATCTTAAGTTGGATATCCATCCGTGCCGGTATTTCCACCGAGCCTTGCGCCACATTTAAATATTGCCACGGCGCTTTGGTGTCATTCCACGTGCGGATTGCCAACAATCCCACCGGCTCGTCGGGGAAGTGCAGCACCTGCTTTTCGGGAGGGGTCATTTCTCGGATGATGGCTCCGGGTTCTTTGGAAGTAATGAACGTGTCTCTTTTAAAACCGGCGGCAATCAGTTGCTTCTCCCGATCTGTCATTTCCTGGTCGATATAGATAATGCTTACATGTTCTAAACTTTGCATCGCACGGATATTTTGTTCCGTCATATTAAATTCGGGAAGCCATAAGGTGGTTAAGCAATTGGGGGGCAGTTTGGATAGGGGCGTCAAATCATCGGCTTGATCTTTCCGAACGACTAGGCGTAACTGCGCTGATTCAGGATATTCCACAACCCCTTGCGCCTCCGCCAAAATGGGCCATTCACTGGAATCATCAGGTTGTTGACGGTGATCATAGAGCGTTCCAAAGGATCGGTCGGCGGGAAATTCCAAGTGAAGCATTTTCTCCTCGGTGCTTTTTTTCGCAGTCACAGCCGGAGCGCTTGCTTCGCTGCCTGCAGATTCGGTTAGCTTCCCCTGGACGATAAATGCGACGATACCGAGGATCGCAATTAAAACCAGGAACCCTGCCGCAACATAGACACGGCGTGAGCTACGGTTTCGCTTAACTGCAATGGAACAGGACTGGTCAGGAAACACAAAAGATACATCCCTGGGCTTGGGATAGGATTCGGGAACGCCTGAGTCAAAATCGTCATCAGCAAACAAGGCGGCAGGGATATCTGCAAAGGGATCGCCGTCAGGTGTTCTCG
The DNA here is from genome assembly GCA_012523015.1 of Candidatus Hydrogenedentota bacterium. NCBI lineage: Bacteria > Pseudomonadati > Candidatus Hydrogenedentota > Candidatus Hydrogenedentota bacterium. Next base: position 6,192 of record JAAYJI010000060.1, on the reverse strand, counting down.
CAGACGGAGGACCGCCCAGCGCCTCATCAACCACAGAACGGGGCGATGGAACAGATGCGGCTTCTTGAGCGTAGTCTTGCGAGATTTGCGCGGCCTGAGACTGGGTCTGCCGCTGCGATTGCTGTTGCGCCACCTTCAGCGCCTGCAATTCTGTTTCGGTCTTTGGCGCTTGTGGGATAACACTGTCTAAAGAAAACAATTGACTGTCCACGGGCGCCTGGGCAGCGGCTAAATCGCTTGCTTCTTGCGGACTCTGCCTGACCGATGGCTGTTGTAATGCCTGTTCCGCCGCTTGTTCACGCAGCGCCTGTTGAGAATCAAGGCGCTCCTCCTCCAAGCTTTGCAGTTGTTTTTGAATCTCTTTTAATTTACGTGCCTGCGGCGTGTCTTCTGTATTGCCTTGACGCAGCACAGCATCTTCAATTTCGATCAACTCTTCTTTGAATCCATGATGAGAGGAGTGTTGTTCCAAATCTTTATGACGCAGTTCTGCCAGTTCACTTTCCAAACGCTGGATAATGGCATAACTGGATTCTTGGTCTTGCGCCGCTTTGGACGCCGCTTCTTCACGTTCCATGAGGATTTGGCGCAGCTCCCCTACTTCTTTACGAGATTGTTCTAATTCTTGGTTTTTGGCATGCTCGTTTTGACGTAATTTTTCTATTTCTTGGGTGAGCGTATTTTCAGCGTCTTGCGTTTCATCGGTTTGGGCACGCAACAATTCCAACTCGAGATGCAACTGCTCAAGTTCACGCTGCCGCTGCACATTCACAACTTCCGCCTCACGGGCTTCGTTTTCCCGTTTGGTAAGACGCTCTCTGAGGTCTTCCATCTCCGTTTGCGCCTCTGACAAGGCCTGTGTCTTCGAACTTTCATTTTCCCGTAATATAGAAAGTTCCTGTGCAAGCTCCTGTTCGGAGAGCGACGCGTGGCGCACCTGATCTTCCAAGGTTTTTAATTCTTGCTGCAAGGTCGACACGGCGGCATCATACTGCAAACTGGATTCTTCGGCAGTAGCGACTGCCTCCTGCTGCTTGGCAAGTTGCGCGCGTAATTGTTCCATTTCAACGCGGGCATCATCCAGCGATTTGGCCTTTTCAGACTCACTTTGACGCAAGTTGTTCAGTTCTTGCGCTAGCTGCTGTTCTGAAACGGCAAATGCCTTCGAGCGGTTACGAATATTTTCCAGCTCTTCACGAAGACCTTTCTCCGCTTCCTCGCTCAATTCGCTCTTTTGCATTTGTCCGAGAAGCGACTTTTCTTTGTTCTCCAAAGATTCGCGCATGCGCACCATCTCAGTACGGGTCTGCTCGAGTTCATGGGATTTTTGCGCTTCATTCGCCCTCAACAACGCCACTTCTTCCGCCAGTGCGATTTCGGAAGCGGCCGCGCTTTCCGCACGTTGAACGATTTCATTTAACTGATCATGTAAAGCGGCTTTTTCTTGTTCTGTTGCTTTGGCACGGTTTTCTGCTTCCGCCACCATTTTTTCACGATCCTGCAGCAAATCCTGCATGGATCCCAATTGGATCCGGGCCGCTTCCAGCGCTTCACTTTTCTCATGTTCGTTTTTGCGCAGCGATTCCAGTTCAGATTGAAGCGTCTCTTTCGCACGCTCCGCCACTTGTGCTTCTTCGTGGATACGCCCCATTTCCTCACGCATGCTATTGAGGGTCGTCTCATTCTCTTGGTTTTGAATCCGTGCCGCCTCCACAGCCTTTTCGCGTTCCTCTAAAGACTCATGTAATTGCGCCAGTTCCCGCCGTGCTTGTTCGAGGGCTTCGGTTTTTTGATTCCCCTGTTCTTTGAGGCGTTTCAGTTCTTCGTTTAAATGCTCTTCGGCGTGTACCGCTTTTTCGGAGCGTTGTTGTAAAGATTGGACTTCGCCCTCCAATTGCTCCACCATTTGTTCGCGCTGGGCTAGCTCATTCTCCGCCTCGGCAATTTCTGCCTCCCGCTTGACCAAGGTATTCTTCAGCGAATCCAGCTCCGTATATGCTTGCTCCAACGCTTCCGTCGTATTACGCTCTTTTTTGCGTAAGGCATTAAGTTCATCAAGCAGCCCCTTTTGTTCCTGGGAAGCTTTTTCACGCTGCTCCATGAAGGCATTCAATCGACCCTCCAACTCGCTGATGGTACTTTGCAGGGTCTCTTTATCTAAGGCGTCTGCCTGACGTTGTTTCAAAGCCCGTTTAAAAGTGCTGATCTGATCGGTTTTTTCCGTGACAAATTCCGCGAGCAGTTCCGCCTGTTCGATGTCCAACAAATCGCCGAGGCTATTGCCCGCTTCCCGTATTTCATCCAAGCGTTGTTGGAGACGGCCGCAGCCATGGAGCGCATCACTGGTTCTTCCCAAGGCGGCAAGATTTTCTACGCGCAAAAAATACAATACGGGACTGTTGGGAACAAAGGCTTTGATTTCCTCGATGACACCCAAAGACTCGGAATGCCGTTCCTGAGCGCTATGGGCCGCCGCTAATTCAATTTTCTTTTCGATATCTTGAGGGTGCATATAATACTCCTGTCGAATAGCGGATCAGTTAACGAATTCTGAACTTCGTTCTTTCCATTGAATATCTTACTGGAATTTTAGACAAAACACAATATCATTTAAATCGTTCTTCTCCGCCGCCCGGGGATCAGCTCAAAATAAGGAAGATCCAAGGCACAGCGACACGCTATAAACCTGCAAAAAGCGAGGGGGAAAACACATTTTTTTAGCGCCGCTGCTCCAAAAAAAGAAAAGGCCGATCTGATGGTATCGCAACAGATCTGCCCGGTAAATTCGCTTGGCATAGATTTCAAGCAATCCTCCATTCACTGGACTTATAAAGATGGCGGAGAGGGAGGGATTCGAACCCTCGGTACAGTTTCCCGCACAACGCCTTAGCAGGGCGCCACCTTCAGCCACTCGGTCACCTCTCCAAGGTTACGGTAAAGTGTATCACTATTGATTCCAACAGGTCAATTTTCCGTTGCCGCTTCTTCTCCGCTCACAGCGTAAATATAGCCCTTCGCTTCATAGGGTCCGCCGAAGGGGCTTGTTGCACGAACATCAACCGTATTAAAGCCTTCCTTCAACGCAGCAGGAACGGGAGCACCCCAAAGATGACGGGTGTCTTTCGCGGCGGGCATGCCTCTGCCAATAGCAAAGCGGAATTGATCCGCGATCTGGCGCGCTTTTTTATCGTCGACTTCGGTCAAACCACGCTCTTTACCAACCAGCCGCGCAAATTCCTTCTGACGATCCACCAATTCCACATAAAAGGGCGGCTTGCCGGTATACTGTTCCATGGGCGTCCATTCACCGTTGTTGAGGCGCATTTCCAGTTTGCACTTTTCTGTTCCGTTAAAGAAATTAACGACCACCTGTCCTTTATTATCACTGTCTAAACTCACCTGCCGCGGCACGTGAACATCCATCTGGTAGTCTTTTCCATGACCGGAAGCATAATAGCGGTAATCATAAGAACCGCCGTCAACCCGAAGGATGGCATAGCCTTTCGGCGTGCCGTCGCCCATCAAGGATTCGGGGATACCGACGCCGTTGGGAAATCCGCCGTACCAGGAACCGCAAACGGTGCCCTGTACGATGTGGTGGTGTTCATATTCGTTGGTCCAGCCATCATCTTCGGCATTCAAAAAGTAGTGGGCATGGCTATGGGTATGGGCAGAAAAAGAAATACAGTTGGGGAAGGGCGCGAGAGATTCATATAAAGCATCGCGATCCACCAAACGCATAATCGGGATGTGCATGGTTAAAATAACAAGGGCGTCTTTAGGAACCAAGGCGAGATAATTGCGAACAAAAGCCTGCTGCTTCTCTCCCAGTTCAGCATGATACTCCGAGGAAGGCAGCTCATAGTGAATGTTATTCAATACAAGCAAATGCACATGCCCATAAACGGCGGCGTAGTATTCGGGGCCTATCGCGTTTTGAAAGGTCTCATAGGAGTATTCATTGGAGGGCGCGTCAAAACCCGTATCGTGGTTACCGGGCACATAATGCCATTCAAGACCCGCTTGCTGCGTAGCTTGACGATACGGCTCAAACATGAGCGGCGTATTGTAAACGTTATCGCCGAGGATACATCCGAAAGCAACATCAAGACCGGTCACTTCCGGAATCATGTCGCGCACATAATAACGCACTTCATCGAGATCCCGCACTTGAGGATCTCCCAGCAACAAGATTTCAAAGGCATTCGATTCTTTCAGAGGGCGCAAGGGGAAATCTAAAGATTCGGGCAATGCTCCCGTGGGCGCGATCCCGCCATACTTGACTTCCGGCGAACCATTGGGCCGGTACAGATAATAGAATTGGCGCAGGCCCGACGCGGGATCCACGAAAGTCTCCCAACCACGGGGTTTCACCATAAACACGATACCGGGATCTTCCACATCAATAGAATAACGTCCGGCACTATCGGTGACCACAACGCTTTCACCATTAGAGATGGCAACGCCGGGAATACCGGACTCGTGGGCATCTTTCACTCGATTACCGTTTTGGTCGTGATAGACCGTACCAACCACTGTTTCTGCAACCATGGTCAGCGGCAGCAGTAAAAGCAACGCACTCAAAAGTAAATAGCTTACTCTCATCACAAAAAATATCCTTTCCATTCAAATATGATTGTTTCATCAACCCTAAAAGTCGAATACCAAGGGAGCAGATCACCATGGACGCCGATTTACGACGCCCTGCAGCACAGCAAAACAACAGCCCTGAGTCAACGACTTTTCTCAATGATACTTGGATACAGTAACGCAATAAGCCGAAAAAATCAAATGCTTTCCATTGGCGAGTTCAAGGTTGAAATGCAACCGGTCCTGTCAAGCCTCCGTTTTTTGGGCCGGTTGTTATGAGGGTTTCTCTGTTTCATGAACGCGCTCCCTCGGTGAATTCTTTTGAGATCCGATTACCCGGAGACAAATGGGAACGGCCGGCGTTTCAATGTACCTTCCCAATCATAGTCAATTGTTGTGCTTCTTTAATCTGGTGGCGGCGGAGGCGGCGCAGTCATTGATCCAAGGCGCTGCGCCAAGGCATCCGCAACACCCTAGTTCTCTCACGCTGACCCAACAATTGTAGGGCGAGATTTATCGCGCCTAAGATACATAAGAAAGAACCACCTCCGTATACGCTTAATCGTTCACTGTATTTCTTTATTTTTATGTATTAAAATACATTTAGATAAAACGAGTGGACTAAAAAGTATAATTCTTTAAAATGAGATACGTGGTGCTTCGTTGCGAAGGCGTCTTAAATAGTGTAACTATATTTTCGACTGTCTCATAGTGCCTATTGTCGAGGATACTTAATGCAAAGCATCTACCATAGGATTGACCGATTATACAGAATTTGGAAGCGCGTCTGAAGTGAATCTGTTCTGTCGCGGAAAGAATCTCGGGCGAAGCAAACACAAAGGAGGTCTGTGGTCATGGGTAAATTTCTAGTGGCGGATTGGAGTAAACAAGTCTTTGCAGCTGCGTTTCTTGCCCTGTTGTTGTTGCTGACCGGGGCGCCCGGCCATGCCGCCGTATTGCGGGTAAACGGGGCATCCGCGGCCGGCGCACCCAATGGTTCTTCATGGGCAAATGCCTTCAAAACCATTCAGAGCGCCGTGGATGCAGCCGATACAAAGGATGAGATCTGGGTGGCACAAGGTACGTATACCGGCACGACCGATTCTGTGGTGGATATGTCGGCAAAGACGCTTGTGCTCTATGGCGGTTTTGCGGGTACCGAAACAAATCGCGGCGAACGTAATTGGGAAGACAATCACACCATCATTGACGGTGAGGGAGAACGGCGCTGTGTGACTTCAAACAACGCGGGCTTCATAGACGGCTTCACCTTGCAAAATGGAAAAGACTCCTCCGGCGGCGGGATGTATGACGGCACGGCGGCCAACTGCAGCTTCACCAAAAACTCGGCCACCTGGGGCGGCGGCGGGATGTCTTGGGGCACGGCGACCAACTGTACCTTCACCAACAACTCGGCCAAGAAATTGGGCGGAGGGATGGCTTCCGGCACGGAGACCAACTGTACCTTCACCGGCAACTCGGCCGAGGACGATGGCGGCGGGATGGCTGGCGGCACGGCGACCAACTGTACCTTCACCGGCAACACGGCCGAGGACTTGGGCGGCGGCATGTCCGGCGGCACGGCGACCAACTGCATCCTCT
>JAAYJI010000059.1 GCA_012523015.1 Candidatus Hydrogenedentota bacterium | reverse complement strand
TGGAAATGCTTCCCGGCGTTTACCGTTTTTTCGCCGCACGTATCACAGCGCCGGGGGGGGAGCGCATTGTGCCTATCTCTGTGGAGGCGGCTTCGCTCCTTATCGTGGAACCTGCAGTAATACAATTGGACTCTAACCGCCGTTCCGCGTCCTTTGAAATCAGAAACACCAGCGAAATAACCCTTCACTGGGAAGCCCGCTATTTCGATGGAAAGGATCCCGCCAACAGCGGGGATCAGCTGCCCGATGCTTGGTATTAACACCCGACACCGGCAGCTTGTCTGGCAACAGCAGCGTCTCTGTGGAAGTTTCCTGGACAGAGCCCAGAGAAGATTTCGGATTATTGATTTCGAGTCCGGAAATTCCAGGACATGAGGCGGTGGTTCTATTCCGCTTCGGATACACCTCCGCCAACCTCGATGTAAGCCCGCAGCAGTTGACCCTATTTTTCAGCCGTCCTCCTTCGGGCAGCGGGCACTTGGATCTTGCTCAATCTGCTTCTTTGTTGACGTTGCGCAATACGGGCACAGAAAATCTGAGCTGGACGATTAGCGCTGTTGCTTTAGAAGAATCGGATACCGAGGTCGGGCCGGTTATTGCCGTCACGCCGTCGGCAGGTCTCTTGATTGCCGGCGCTTCCGAAGAAGTAGAAGTGCAGGTCGTGAATCCGGGTGCCGCCATACCGGGCGCGGGCAATTATGAGTTGGTGATGCATTTAACTGCTTACAATGAAGATATCACGGTGCCGCTTCGCTTGGAAGCACGGGCTTTACCCGAGATTATGGCATCTGATCCCCCGAATCCGAACTTGTCGCGCCCTGAATCCAATCCTGTGCACTTTTTAGATTTCGGGCTTACGGAGATTCAAAAAGAATTTTATGTCCTCAATGCGGGCCCGCGTGATTCAGACCTCTTCTTTAAAATTGTGCATGATGACCTGGATGTGGACAGACCCCTTATCAAAGAGGTTGCGCCCTTGTCCGGAAATACGAACACCCGTCCCGGGAATGTATTTTTCCTGCCCGGCAGTAATGACATGGTAGATGCTGCATCTGTTTTGGTCACTGTTGATCGTGCTGCTATGACCGAGGATGTGGAATATCGCGATCTGTATATTGAGGCGTGGAATAAGGACGGAACGGAAGCGATTGCCGGTGTGGAGCCTTGGAAAATTGAACTTCGTGTTGAGCGTCCGCCCATGACGATTGAAGGCGCAATCAACCGAGGCAGACCGCCTTTTCTCATGCGTTTTGTATTCTTATTGCGGGATACCTTGGGACAAGTTATCCCAACGCAAAGTGTAGAAGATCGGGCACGGCTTCGTTTTGAAATCTTTGAGGACGAGGTGCCGCTGGATTTAAATGAAACCACCATGCAGATCACCGGCCCCGAATCCCTCACGGCGAATATCGTTCTTCTTTTGGATTACTCGGGCAGTATGTACTATGCCGGCACGGAATCGAGCCGAAATCCCAAGAAGCCGGGCGAGGTGTTGAAAGAGCTGCGTCAGGCAACGGCGCAATTCTTGGACGATTTACCGCCAACGTGGCGTGTTGCCCTCATGTGCCACTACGACCGACAATCAGCGAACCGTTTGATCTATCCTTTCTCGTCCGACAGAGAAGCCTTGAAAACGGCCTTGTTTGATTTTGAGGTTCCCGCGTCCCTTCATGGCACCTCGGATATTTGGAATGCCGTGGAAGACGCTATGAAACGGACCGTCGCTCAGGATGCGGAAGATACCTTGCCCTTTGATGAAGCTGACATACGCGCCGTATTATTTGTTACCGATGGTATCGACAACTCGTCTACCGGAAAGGCTTCCGAAATCCTTAGCTATGCACGGGACAATCGGGTACGCCTCTATCCCTTGGTCTATAATGTAGGCTCCCCGGTCAATTTTGGTGATGTCCTCACCTTAGCCAACGATTCTGGCGGACATTTCTATAACGCCAATACGCCCGAAGATTTGATAGCCCTTTTGGGCAATCGTGAGGGCTTGGTGTTGACGCCCGTAAAACAGCAACTGACTGCTCATGATCGAGAGATTCGTTTTGAAATTGAAAACGCCGGTCAGAGTAAATTGACCTGGGATATTGCAATACCGGCAGATGCGCCTTGGATTAAATCAATCACGCCCGCTTCCGGCACGCTCATGCCCGAAGATAATCTTTTAGTTACCATCAACGTAGATCCTGAATTCTTAGAGACACCCTTGGGTGAAGGACACGCTGTCTTGGAGGTTACTTCAACACGAGGAGTGGGGAGCATTCACCTTTCCTACTCAGTGGGAGACGATGGCGTCAGTACAAACAGACTTGCTGTTGACCTCTTTGACGCGCCGGGAATTATCTGGGGTGAGCTGCAAAATCAGATCGTCCTGTCCTATGTAACGCCGTTGCAGCGTGCAGGCAAGTATAGTATCCGCGCCTTCCACGCGCAACCCGACGGCAGCGAAATCAGCAATTACTTTGAAGAGGACGGTGTCTTTTATATGGGCGACGTTCGCGCCGGTCAACTCTCCATGGAGACATCAGGTATCAACTTTAATAACGCGGCAGCGACCCTTGGCGAGACCTACAGCGCCGAAGTATTTGTGCGTGCTGACTATGTGCCTCGAGGAGTCAATAGTTTCCGTCTTCGTTTCATGCCGCTATTGCCGTACGATGCGCCCGAAGAGCTGGCAGAAGCCTTTGATTTGCATGAGATGACCGTCGCGCTTGCACCGCAAGGTTTGCTCCTATCATCATCTGACGGAAAGCCGGACTGGCGCCTTGTTGCTGAGGGTGACGGTGTGTATACCTTGTTAACCTCCGATCAATACCCCTTAGCCTATGGTGCTTTCGGCAACTTGCTTCGAATCGAATTTACTAATCTGCAACCCTTCTTCGACAAAGCAACAGAAATGGGGATAGAACCGGAATTTTATCTGGATATGCGTGGGGATAATAGCATTTATTACAATCCCGCTACGCCGAACCAGCCTTCAACGACCGTTTACTTCTTGTATCCTTCCGGTCCGAAAAATCCGAATCGACCCTTACTTATTGCTGAAGGACTTTTTGATTTTGCCGCGCCCGCGTTAACGGTCTTAGACCTCGCTAACCCCGATATAGACCCCGAACAAAAAGGTGGGATTTGGGACAGAGACGGCGATACGATTCCCGACTTTAACGATCCCTTCCCTGATGATGACAAACTTCCGGGAAAAATCACAGAGCCGGAAACAATTCGCTTTGTTAAATCCGGTTCGAAAAAACAGCCGCTCACCTTGATGAACAACAGATGGGGCCGATTTACGATTAAAGATATTGTTATCTCGTCATCAAGCGGAGAATTGAGCCCCAATAAGTTTTCGTGGCTCTTAGCCGCTACGGACGCGGTCTTCAATATTGAATCGCTCAAAAATACAGTGCTATTACCCGGAGACAAAATAGCGCTTCAGTTGTCACTTGATACGTCGGGATTGTCCTCAGGAAGCTACAGATTAGACCTTCGCATTACCACAGATTTGTTTGAGGCAACGACCATTCCAATCTTTGTAGAAATTTAATATATTAATTTGACCTCTATCTCCGTGCGAAAGGATGTGTGGTATGAAATGGATGGCCGGGCGCGTTGCGCCGCTACTTACTATCGCTATGGCGGTCATGGTATTAACAGGATGCCCTCTATTAACTAACCCGAGGCCTTTGGTTCAGCCCGCTGTTATCTCCCTAAATGAATCCAAGCCTATGGAACGGATCAGTATTACCAACACGGGTAGCGGAATATTAAAATGGACCGCGACAACGTCTGAGCCTTGGTTATTGCTCTCCTTTCAGGACAGTACCTATCGGGATGAGATCAGCGGCGCTACAGATACAGTCGACCTGCTCCGGGTTCATTTGGTATCTGCGTTGCTTCCAAACGATACGGATTCCTTTTCCACGGAAATAATACTTGAAACCAATAATGGGATAATCATGATCCCTGTTGCTGTCAATAAAGTGTTAGGTCCTGTTATTTCTGTGGAGCCGGAAATACTGGAATTCGCGAATAACGAAGCGGAAAAAGTCGTAGAAGTACAGAATACAGGCGACGACGACTTGGAATGGGAGGCTGTAGTACAAGAAGAGATCGACTGGTTAAGCCTAAGTCCGAATTCAGGAAGCTTGGAAAGAGGCGGTAAAGATGAAGTCCGCGTGCACATAAACCGGGCGCTCTTGTACCCCGCCGCGGAACCCTATGAGGCGACAATTATCTTTAATTCAAACGGCGGCAGCAAAAGATTGCACGTGACAGCCGCTGCCCAAGCCTTTACGCTTGCGCCAAAGGTCTTAGAATTTGGCGTATTAACCCAACCAACTACCAAAAAACTTATAGTGCGGACAGATCTGGAAACGAGCTATTCTCTCTCTGTTCTCACCAATGCGGATTTCCCGTGGTTAGATGTAAATGCTCACGCCATTACTGTCAATCAAAATACACCTTTTGAACTTCAGGTCTATGCCGATCCAACAGGATTGGCCCCCGGACGCTATGAAGGTGTTGTAAAAGTTTCTTATAAGGAGACGAACTTCACGCTAAGTGTGCCCGTAACCATGGAAGTGCCTGAAGCCCTTCTTTTCCTTGTAACACCTCATAGCATTAATCTCGGCGATACGCAGGATCAGGCGGTGGCGACACTTACGCTTATCAATGAAGGGGATGGGCCTCTTACATGGAATGCTGTGCTGCCCGATACGGCCGATTGGTTAGCTGTCGTGCCCAGTTCGGGTGCCCTTGACGCCGGCGAAGAACTCACCGTCGGTCTTACTGCCCATGTTACCGCATACAACCCCGGGAAATTATCTGAAACGATCCTCTTTAACGCCGGTACACTAAGCCAATCGGTCAGGGTCTCCGTAAACCGTCTGCGCGACCCTGTGCCGGATGCCTTGGAAGCGGAACCCAGAGTCCTGAATTTCGGTTCCTTTGATGAGCTCAAGAATATTTCTCTTTGGAACGACGGACCAAACCCCTTACGCTGGTCTATTAATGCCCGCACCTTGCCGTCTTGGTTGACCATAGAGCCCCTGCAAGGTTCTGTTGAAGGGACTCAAGTTCAAAGAGTTCAGCTTAGCGTTGACCGTTCCAAAGATCCGGAACAGGTGTCTTTTGAACATAACCTGATTATTACGCCATCCGGTGTAGAAGGAACAGCGCCCGTCGAAATCTTGGTCCGTGCAGCGCAACAGTTATTCCCGAAAATTATTATTAGCGGCGATGGCGTCGATAATGCCAATATACCCTTTATTATGATTGATATTGGTGAAGACAGCGAAAGTTTTGTAATAGCGAACGAAGGTAAATCTGATCTGGCTTGGGAAATTGATGCTGCTGCGTTACCGGGATGGATTGTGTCGATTAATCCCATGCAAGGTAGTCTTGCTCCCGGGCGTCAGAGCACGGTGACGGTAAAAGCAGATCGCAGCCAATTGAACCGGGATGGCGGTTCCTATCGTATACCGATCAAATCGAATGATCCGACACAGACCTTAAGCTATGTGGAAACGCAGATACGGGATCCCTACACGATTTCTATTGGAACCAGACCGAGCACCTTGGATTTCGGCAGAGATTTATCTACCATTTATTTTGAAGTTGCTAATACCGGTGATGCCGGATATCCCCTTGATTTCGTCGTCACTGCCAACCAGCCGGACTGGATCTATGTGGAGCCTGCCCGCGGCAAGAGTATCGGACGGGGCGGAGAAATAAAAGATTGGCAATTCGTGAGTGTTGCCATTGACCGTGAACGCATCAGCGGCACCGGCGCTTCCGGAAAACTCATCATTAGCGCGGAAAATGTGCCTGACAATGCCTATCCCGTGAAACCCGTTGAAGTGGCGCTCAATGTAGATATTGCCGAATTGACGATTGAATGCGCCGCTCCCCGTGTGCGTGTACCGTCGCTTATACGCAGCAATTTATTGCTTCGCGATATACGGCAACGTGTGTTCCCAAGTTTCATGGACAATCCTAACGATGACGCTACCCTCTATCCCTTGAACACGATCAGCGCCGAAATTCTTGAAAATGGCGCTCCCCTCGAAATGACGGAAACCAATATCTTCATCAAAAAAGACGAAACAATGAGTTTCACCGTGATGATTCTCTTGGATTTTTCTGCCAGTATGGCGAAAGCGGCGCAAGTGCTTGTCGATGATGGACAATTGGTTCCGGGATCACGGTCTCCCCTTGAAGCCTTATATAAAGAAACAATCGGTGAGATGATAGAAAGCTTCCCCGACCATTATCAGGTGGCTTTGGCGGTATTTAACGAACGCCGATCGATTGACGGGGCGGTAATCCGCATATTACGCGACGCGCCTGCGGGCTATCTATCCCCTGATCATTATGGGGCCTTTACCACAGACAAAAATATTCTGCAGTATCGTTTAGATAAGTTGCACGTAGATGATCATGGTGCAACACCGCTCTTTCCAGCCATCAATGCCGGCGCGACGGCACTGGCGATGATGGATCCTTATTTGCTTGATTTTGATGCTGTGGCAAACCGTATTTTAGTGCTCGTTTCCGACGGACGTACCACGACACCGCCGGGTGACGTATCCACAACAGCACAGTACCTTCAAAATCTGCGGGTACGATCCTTTTCGATCGGCTGGGGACGCGAGGTCTTAGCCAATCCATTGATCCAAATAAGTACGGAAAGTGGAGGACACTACTACGCCGCGCAGCATAAGAAGGTTCCCGGCGTGGTAGACGAAAATGGACTGCCTTTGAATATTCCATCCAAAGATGGTTTGCTCGACAGGTGTCGGCCCAACCCTGATAATGCCGATCTTCCTTCCATCCCGGGCGATCTAGGCGCTCATGTTACGCTATCCTATGTGACACTTAATGAAGAAGGAAGCGTTCAGGTTCAAACCAGATTGAAGGTGGAGGCGGTCAAACCCTCTGTGGAAGAAACCCTTATCTATGATAATATTCCGGGCTTGTTCCTGGCCAATGATGTTAAGCTCGGACAAATCGGCATGAAGACCCAAGGTATTGCTGCCGACGGGACCGCCGCTGTTCAAGTGTACATGGATTATGCGCCCCGCAATCTAAGCCGTTTAAGCTTCAAACTGACCGCTTCTGAAGGTCAGGCTTGGACATTTGAAACGACTCCTAGCGAGCAGGGAGGATTGGTTGCCGATTGGAATATGCGTAGATCAAAGGATATCATTGTTCTTGAGTCTTCCGGTTCCAGACGACCCCTTGCTTATGGTGACTATGGAAATCTCGGTACTATCTACATCAATGGGATTAAGGAACCGATGTCGCTGCTCTTAGAAATCACCGATCCCACATACAACGGCACGCCTGACGGAAAATATTTCACTGCCCCTGCCGCCATTGATATTGGCTATGAACCTTCAGCTGCCTTTTCATTTCCTTATGCCCGTTTCACTTTTTCTTCGAAGGGAGAAACGCAGGAGTCCAGTATCTTTGATCTTGGTACTGTGGATGAAGACAGCCTTCTTGAAGTCATGATTGAAAACATAGGCGGAGAACATCGACCAACCTTCGCCCAATTGTATTGGACTGTCCAAGATGAATCTGATTTTCTTCCCGGAACGCTGCCCGGAAAAGTTGCCATTGAATATAATGAGGCGGAACCTTTGAATCTGCCTTTCTATAGTCTATACGATGCTAATACAGCCTATGTGATTCCTGATATCTTTGACACGGACGGGGGGTTGAAAGTAGCGCCCGGCTCCTACAGCGTTAAATTTAAAATTGAGGTTCATTACGGGACTTTACCCTACGAATTTAGCTACGGTCCCTATTATCTCCGTTATCAGGTTCAGTGATTCTGCCGCAACTGCTGATCACGCGTGTGTGATGGAAAGCATTGTGCAGCAACGGCACGGATCGGATGGCGTGCGGCGCACAAAGCTTTCCTGTGCAGGGGCGTGATTGATTGCGCCCGTGGATGTTTTGTCTTCGAGGCGTTGCCTTACACGCGCTGTCTAGCCTTCCCTATCATTTTGAGCAAAGCGAAGAGTGACAGGGGGATGAAAGACTCTTCCGTGGTTCGAACCCACCCGCTTATTTGTGATAAACTAGTGTACTCAAAAGGGGCGCCCATAGCTCAGCTGGATAGAGCGCTTGCCTCCGGAGCAAGAGGCCGCAGGTTCGAATCCTGCTGGGCGCGCCATTTCTTTTCTTCCCCCTCCCCATTAGCCTTTTTCAAAGGCAGCGTTGTCTCCTGAACAGAACAGTGCCGCTCAAAGGCTTTACTGAAAAAAGAATCGCGCCTCCCACACGTAATATCTGAGAGACGCGATTTATCAAAGTCTGTTAAAGGTTAAGCAAAAGATCAGGCAAGTTTATTCTTGTTTGCCCATACTTTTTCGAAAGCGGCGGCATATTGTTCCACCAATTCGGGCTGGTCAGAAGTCCAATAGGGCAATTGGATCGCCTGACGGTTGGCTTGGTCACATCCGGGAACGGCATCGGGCAGCACCGGCATATGACGCCAGTATTTCGACTCGCTCATCACGGGATAGGTGTGAAGCAAGGTCCAGGTGAAAGCGGTTACATCGACGCCTTCAGCCTGCAACGCGGCTATCGCCTTTTCTCGGCTGAAACCGGCTTTGGCTTCATCAATGAAAAACATATTTTTCGAGTAGTAAACGCGGTCAATTCCGGGGCGTACATATTGTGGTGACAGACCGGGAAGCTGGCTGAGACGCTCGTTAAGCCTCGCCATTTGCGCGATACCCGCTGTATTACGATCGACCAGCTGCGCCAGCTGGAGACGGCCCAAAATGGCGGCAACGGGATGGATGCGCAATTTAGAACCAAAGGCGGTTCCTTGATATTTGCGATAGGGACTGTCTTCCGGGAAGCTGTTCGGAAGATCATAGTTGCCGTAAGTGACGGCGCGCTCGTAATCGCCCCGATCCTTATACATCGCCATGCCGCCTTCAATCGCGGGCAGCGGTTTGGAGCCTTGCAGGCTGAAACCTGCCATACGACCCCAGTTGCCCACTAGTTTTCCGTTGCCCTTTGCGCCATGGGCATGGCTCGCATCTTCAAGGACAGACAAGCCGTGTTCATCGGCAAAGGCGCAAATATCGTCCATGTCGCAAGGCAGCCCAAACCAGTGGACGGGGAGAATCGCTTTTGTTTTTGCGGTCAAATGTTTTTTGCAGTCTTCCACATCCAGATTCATAGTATTGGGATTCACGTCGACAAAGACAGGGACCAATCCGAAGAAGCGCATGGGAACGACGGGGAACCACGTGCTATAGTCCGGCACAAGGATTTCGCTGCCTTCGGGAAAGTCCGTGGCAAAGAGCATGGAAGTCAGCGCGCTGGTTCCGTTAAAATGCGCTTTCACCAGGGGACAATCGAAGAAGGCTTGCCATGCTTCTTCGAATTCAGCCACGGGCGTATAGCTCGGGTTCAGGAGTAATGCGGAGACCTGAGCAATCTCTTCTTCACCGTAGATCGGCCAACGGGTCGGATCCTTCGCTACGTGGGTCACTGCTTTGGCACCGCCGTTTATGGCTAGTGTCTCACCGGCAGCAACGGCAGATTTGGCAAGACCGCCGAGGTATAAACCTGCCCCCAATGCTCCCGTATTTTTTAGAAAGTTGCGGCGGGAGGTACCGGTACTCTTGTCTCTGGATTCCATGATCGACTCTCCTATGGATAAGGTTTAAGGTTTCTATGACAACCGTATAAATAAACTCCCTTATTATAAGATTGATTCTACTATCCTTTTTAAGGACACTTCAAGTCAGGCGGGGATTCGTGCAATAATAATAGAAAGTCATAAGCCTTCGGAATCTGAGATTTTCTTATAAGACAGCTGCTGAACGACGGGACGGTATCAGTTTGTGGAAGTTGAGTTCCGATTAATGTCGCACGCCCCTTAGCCCAGAAACACGCTCCGCGATACAGCTTCTATGGGGAGCTATGATAAAATACTGCTTCATAATTAAGGAAGGAACAGGCCCATTGAAAGATCCTTTACGTATCTTATATCTTACTTCTGAGTTGAGCCCCTTGGTAAGTACCGGCGGATTGGCGGAAGTAGCAGCAGCGTTACCGCCCGCCTTACAGGAGCAAGGTGTTGACATACGGCTTGCCATGCCTTGCTATGCGCAGATCCCTAAAGAATATCGTGGTACAACGTCGCAGCTGTGCCGCGCTCAGATTGAAGGCAAAGCTGTTTATGGTGCTTTTCGAACCGGGCGCGTTCCGGGAACCCAGATTCCTTTATACCTGATTGAGCATGAAGGCTATTTTGGCAGGGACACGATTTACGGTTCGGGCGCTTATGAATATGACGACAACGCAGAACGCTATTGCTTTTTTTGTCAAGCTGTTCTTGATGGAATCAAATCTACCGGATGGCGGCCGCATGTGATCCATTGCAATGACTGGCATACGGCTCCGGTGCCGATCCTCCTTAAAACACAGCTTGCCGCAGACCCTTTTTACCAAGGAATGGCAAGCCTCTTTACCGTTCATAATTTAGCGTATCAGGGCCGGTACAGTGCAAATCTGTTTCCACGAACCGGACTTGATCCCGCTCTTTTTACTCCGGAATATCTAGAGTACGAAGGCGATATGAATTTGATGAAGGGCGCGTTGCTATTTGCCAACGCCATCAGCACGGTAAGCCCGCGCTATGCCCGCGAAATACAGACTGTAGAATATGGTTCCGGATTACACGGTGTGCTCGGCTCGCGGCGCGACGATCTTCACGGCATATTGAATGGTGTAGACTATGGTTTGTGGAATCCTGCCACGGACCCTCATATTGCTTCACCCTTTGACAGCAATACTATGGGCGGCAAGAAACTGTGCAAAACCGCGCTTCAAGATATGTTCAGGTTGCCGAGAAGCAACGCGCCCCTCTTTGGAGTCATCAGTCGTTTACACTGGCAAAAGGGAATGGATTTAATCTCCGATGCTCTTGATGAATTGGCGCAACTGGGCTTACAGCTTGTTGTGTTGGGCACAGGGGATCCTGCCTTGGAAGCGAAAATGAATGAGGCCGCCGCCCGATATCCAAATCAGATTGCCGTTTATCTCGGCTTTGATATTCCCCGTGCCCACGCTGTTCAAGCAGGCTCTGACTTCTTGTTGATGCCCTCACGATATGAACCCTGCGGGTTGACCCAGCTCTATTCCCTGGCTTATGGCACGCTTCCTGTTGTTCGGCGCACGGGCGGACTTGCCGACACGGTAACGCCCTATCGACCTCTTACAGGAGGCGTTCACGGAGCAACCGGATTCTCTTTTACAGCCTTTACATGGCAAGCGCTGTGGCGTTCAATTCGGGATGCCGTGCAGGTCTATGAGAACAAAGAATTATTGGCGCAGTTACGTCATAATGCTATGGTTGCGAATTATTCTTGGAACCAATCCTCCAAAAAATACATTGATCTCTACCATACAATTTTGAAGCAGAGTCACCGCTATGCCTCATTTTGATTGCATCACCACGAGTGAAGAAGAAACGGAAGCACTGGGGGAGAGCATTGCGCCTTATCTAAGTCCGGGAACCGTGGTCGCGCTATACGGCGAATTGGCTTCCGGAAAAACCTGTTTGACCCGCGGCATTGTCCGTCATTTTTATGGAGATGCTTCCGTTCACAGCCCTACTTTTACGTTGGTGAACGAATACGGCGTTCCCGAAAAAACAGTCTATCATTTGGACGTATACCGTTTGTGCGAAGCAGAAGAATTGCTGCATTTAGGCTATGAAGATTTCGTGGAAGGCTCCGGCATCTGTGTCATTGAATGGGCGGATCGTGTCCGGGCTCTGTTGCCTTCCAAACGGCTGGATGTTTTTCTCGAACATGGCGGTGGTGATAAGCGACGGCTCCGCTTTGTAAATTACTGTATTGATCAAGGGCTATGGGAAGCATGGGTACAAGATCGACAGGCTGAGGGATTAGGCGCGCCTTAATTAAAGTACCTGCCCATAAGCGCGCTGTCCTTGCATCTCGCTCAATTCCAATCTATGCTTCGATAAAAACAGTAAATTTTTAATACTTCCTTAAAAAGAGTACAATTCCAACAACATAAAAAAACTTCCTCACATAAAAGGAGTCTTTCCCTTGTTTCATAAAGCCGTACGAATAATGCCTTGCCTTGATATGAAAAATGGACGCGTCGTGAAAGGCATCCATTTCGTCGATATTAAAGACGCAGGGGATCCGGTTCAATGTGCCCGCGCTTATTGTGAAGCGGGAGCCGATGAATTGGCATTGCTCGATATTACCGCCACCGTGGAAGGACGGGTCACCATGCTGGATATTGTGCGGCGTGTTGCAGAAGTGGTTACTGTGCCTTTCTCTGTGGGCGGCGGGATCGCCTCGGTGGTCGATGCGGTGGCCGTTTTAGAAGCGGGAGCAGACAAGATATCGATCAGCAGTGCCGCTTTTAAAAACAGAAGGCTGATCCCCGACCTGATGCGCGAACTGCGAACCGATCAGATCACCATCGCTATCGATGTTGACCGTAATCCTGCTTTCCCCTCCGGTTATGAACTTTATGTTGATGGCGGACGGACGGCAACCGGAACCGATGCCATCACATGGGCAAAACAAATTGAAGAATGGGGGGTAAGCTGTGTGCTGCCTACCAGTAAAGCGGGGGATGGTACCCGTGCCGGTTATGATTTGCCCTTGATACGCGCCTTGGTTGAAGCGGTGTCCGCCGAAGTTATCGCCTCCGGAGGCGCCGGTACTATGGAACATTTCTTCGAGGCGGCAGAAGCGGGCGCTGCGGTTTTGCTCGCCGCTTCCGTCTTTCATTTTCATACAATAGATATTCCTGAACTGAAACACTATCTCCAAGAACGGGGTGTCCCTGTTTTAGTCTGATATCGTGCTCTTCGATGCAAAGAGGGAAGAGCACACAGGTATAG